>JAFZFL010000172.1 GCA_017555925.1 Bacteroidales bacterium
CTGCCCAACCCAATACAGCCTCATAGATCTGACCCAATTTCATACGAGAAGGCACACCTAATGGGTTCAATACAATATCTACAATTGTACCATCATCCAAGAAAGGCATATCCTGATCACGTACAACTTTGGCTACGATACCTTTGTTACCGTGTCTACCGGCCATCTTGTCACCAACTCTAATTTTTCTCTTCTTGGCAACATAAACCTTAGCCAACTGCATGATACCGGTTGGAAGCTCATCACCAATTGTAAGATTGTACTTGATTCTCTTAAGTTCGGCATCAAACTCTTTAAATGAAATCAAATAATTGTTTATCAATTGTTTGATTAGTGCATTTGCATTCTTGTCGGCAGTCCATTTGGTAGGATTGATATTTTCATAATCAATGCAGTCCAAATTTTCACGTGTAAACGGTGCACCTTTTGCAATAATCTCAGCACCATACAAATCATTCACACCATTAGACTCTTTACCTTTAACAAGAATCATAAGTTTGTCAAGGAATTTCTCTCTAAGAGCACCTGCTTTTCTATTGAAATTATCCTCGGCCTGGGCAACCTGCATTTTTGTACTGTTCTTTTGTCTCTTGCCGCTGCCCTCTTTAGCAACTCTTGCAAACAATCTCTTGCCTATAATTGTACCCTGCAAAGAAGGAGTAGCCTTCAAAGAGGCATCTTTCCAATCACCAGCCTTATCACCAAAGATAGCTCTCAACAATTTCTCCTCTGGTGAAGGATCACTCTCTCCTTTAGGAGTTACCTTACCAATAAGAATATCGCCAGGCTCAACATTAGCACCTACTCTAATGATACCGTTCTCGTCCAAATCTTTAGTTGCCTCCTCACTCACATTAGGAATATCAGCAGTCAACTCTTCAGGACCACGTTTGGTATCACGAACCTCAACTATATACTCATCCACATGGATAGAGGTGAAAATGTCCTCTCTCAAAATTCTCTCAGACAAAACAATCGCATCCTCAAAGTTGTATCCTTTCCAAGGCATGTATGCAACTTTTAGGTTGCGGCCCAAAGCCAACTCACCGTTCTGAGTTCCATAACCCTCTGTAAGAATCTGACCTTTAACAACTTTCTGACCTTTTCTTACAATAGGTTTCAAGTGAATTGATGTACTTTGGTTTGTCTTTCTGTATAAAGGCAATTTATATACTGTAACCTCAGGATCAAAACTTACAAATTTTTCATCCTCAGTTCTGTCATACTTAATGTGTATCTCATTTGCGTCAACATACACAATCTCGCCACTTCCAGCAGCCATTACCTGAGTACGTGAATCTTTTGCAACCACACCTTCCAAACCTGTTCCAACAATAGGAGCCTCAGGTTTGATAACAGGCACAGCCTGACGCATCATGTTTGATCCCATCAAAGCACGGTTAGCATCATCATGCTCAAGGAATGGAATCAATGAAGCAGCAATTGAAGCGATCTGGTTAGGAGCCACATCCATCAAGTGGACATTCTCTCTGCTCACTACAGGATAATCTGCCTCATAACGGCATTTGATTCTATCATCAGTAAGGAATCCGTTATCATCAATATGCGCATTTGCTTGAGCAACCATCTTATCCTCCTCCTCTTCCGCACTCATATAGACACATCCCTTAGGAGACATATCTACAACACCATTCTCAACTTTTCTGTAAGGAGTCTCAATAAAACCAAGCTCATTGATTCTTGCATATACACAAAGTGACGAAATCAAACCAATGTTCGGACCCTCAGGAGTCTCAATAGGACATAGACGGCCATAGTGTGTATAGTGAACGTCACGCACCTCAAAGCCGGCACGATCCCTTGACAAACCACCAGGACCCAAAGCTGAAAGTCTTCTCTTGTGTGTCATCTCAGCCAATGGATTAGTCTGATCCATAAACTGTGACAACTGGCTTGTTCCAAAGAATGAATTGATTACTGAAGACAAAGTCTTGGCATTGATAAGGTCTATTGGTGTAAACACCTCATTATCCCTTACATTCATACGCTCACGGATAGTTCTGGCCATACGAGCCAAACCTACACTGAACTGATTTGCCAACTGCTCGCCTACAGTTCTGATTCTTCTATTGCTCAAGTGGTCAATATCATCTACTACAGCTTTTGAGTTTATCAATTGGATCAAATAGCGGATAATCTCAATAATATCTGCTTTTGTAAGAACTCTCACATCTGCAGGAGTAGACAAATTCAACTTCCTGTTCAATCTGAAACGGCCAACTTCACCCAAATCATATCTCTTGTCTGAGAAGAACAACTTATCGATAACATCTCTTGCAGTTGCTTCATCAGGTGGTTCTGAGTTACGCAATTGTCTGTATGTATAGAAAATAGCCTCTTTCTCAGAGTTACATTGGTCTTTTTGAAGTGTATTGTGAATAATTGCAAAATCTGCAGTGTTGGTATCCTCCTTATGAACAAGAATTGTACTTACACCTGAATCAAGAATATCCTCAATATGTTCCTCCTCAAGAACAGTCTCCCTGTCAATAACAACTTCGTTACGCTCAATATATACTACCTCTCCTGTATCCTCATCAACGAAATCCTCATTCCATGTCTTAAGAACTCTTGCTGCCAATGTCTGACCAACACACTTCTTAAGATTTGTTTTATTTACTTTAACCTCATTTGCAAGGCCAAAAATATCAAGAATATCCTTATCACTCTCAAATCCGATAGCTCTTAGAAGAGTTGTTACCGGTAATTTCTTTTTACGATCGATGTATGCATACATCACATTATTGATGTCTGTTGCAAACTCAATCCACGATCCCTTAAATGGAATGATACGTGCAGAATACAATTTGGTTCCGTTAGCATGCATGCTTTGGCCAAAGAATACGCCAGGAGAACGATGCAACTGAGAAACAACTATACGCTCAGAACCATTAATGATAAAGGTACCTCTTGGAGTCATGTATGGAATGGTTCCAAGATAAACATCCTGTATTACAGTATCAAAATCCTCATGCTCAGGATCAGTACAATACAATTTCAATTTTGCCTTAAGAGGCACACTATATGTTAGACCCCTGTCTAAACACTCATCCATTGAGTAGCGTGGGGGATCAATAAAATAGTCTATAAATTCTAAAACGAAATTATTTCGAGTATCGGTAATAGGGAAAATCTCCTGAAACACTTTAAACAACCCCTCATTTCTACGATTTTCCGCTGTAGTATCTAGTTGGAAGAAGTCCTTAAATGACTTCAACTGCACCTCCAGAAAATCCGGGTACTCGAGAAGAGATTTTGAAGTCGCGAATGTAATCCGCTGATTATTTGTTTTTTGCGACATTGTTTTTGGTTTGATTGAAAATAAACTAAAAAAACGACAAAAAGGTTTAGGGCAGACTAAGCCCTAAACCTGATTATTTCCCGTTTAACCGGGGAAGCGAAGTTATTTCACCTCAACTTCTCCACCAGCCTCTTCAAGTTTAGCTTTTAGATCCTCAGCCTCAGCTTTAGATACTTTCTCTTTAACAGCTTTAGGAGCTCCGTCAACTAGCTCTTTAGCCTCTTTCAAACCTAGACCAGTAAGCTCTTTTACAACTTTAACGATTTGTAGTTTAGCTTGACCAGCTGATTTAAGGATAACGTCAAACTCAGTTTGCTCAGCAACAGCAGCAGCACCAGCAGCAGCTGGAGCAGCAACAGCAACAGCTGCTGCAGCAGGTTCAATACCGTATTCCTCTTTAAGAACTTTAGCCAATTCTTGTACGTCTTTAACAGAAAGGTTAACTAATTCTTCTGCAAATTTTTTAATATCTGCCATGGTTTTTTATTTTTAATGTGTTAATTATTATTCTTTTTCTGATAGTGTTTTTACGATACCTGCAATCTTACCACCGCCTTGTGATTGAAGAGCAGAGATAACATTTTGTGCAGGAGCTTGCAACATACCGATGATATCACCGATAAGTTCCTCGCGAGATTTAATGGCTACTAGAGTATCCAACTGATCAGCTCCAATATAAGCGCAATCTTGAACAAACGCACCTTTCAATGCAGGCTTACCGTTGTTCTCACCAGCAAACTCTTTGATAAGTTTTGCAGGAGCGTTGGCAACTGTAGTAAACATAATTGCAGAAGAACCTTTCATTACATCTGCGAATTGCTCGAAATTTTCAATACCTTTTTGCTCTAGAACTTTATAGAACAAAGTATTCTTAACAACAAGCAATTTGATTTGTTTCTCAAAGCAAGCACGACGAAGTTTCGCAGTAGCCTCGGCATTCAAGCCTTCAACATCTGTAACATAGAAACTTGGAGTCTCTTCCAATTGTGCTGCAATATTTTCAATAATTTGTGCTTTTAACTCTTTTCTCATAACAGATTATTTATTTATTCAGCAGCACCAACGGTCTTGCTATCGACACATATTCCAGGACCCATAGTAGATGACAAGTAAATGCTCTTAACGTAAGTTCCTTTAAGTGCCTGTGGTTTCAATTTAATCACAGTATTCAAAAATTCAGTGGCATTCTCAGCTAGTTTGTTGATATCGAAAGATACCTTACCGATGCTAGCATGAACGATACCGGTTTTGTCAACTTTGAAGTCGATTTTACCAGCTTTAACCTCTGCAACAGCTTTAGCAATATCCATAGTTACAGTACCGGTTTTAGGGTTAGGCATCAAACCTCTAGGAC
>JAFZFL010000014.1 GCA_017555925.1 Bacteroidales bacterium
GATTGCAATGAATGAGTTTTTCCTTGAAACAAAGCCAGACATGCTTGTTTCAGGTATCAATCACGGGTCAAATGCCTCTGTAGCCTCTGTATACTCCGGAACACTGGGAGCAACAGCAGAGGGTGCAATATACGGAGTGCCATCGATGGGCGTATCAATAGATACTCATAACCCAGATGCCGATTTCTCCGCTGTAACCGAATATCTTCCAAAAATCATTGGAAACTTCATCTCAAATCCACCAAAAAAAGGTGTATACCTCAATATAAATTTCCCCAAAGGGGGAACAGAGGCTGTAAAAGGGATAAAGTTTGCCAAACAGGGAGAGGGAATGTGGATAAAGGAGTTTGACAAGAGAACCGACCCCCATGGCAGGGAGTACTACTGGATGACAGGCCATTTCAATGATACTGAAACAGATATGTCTGGAGACCATAAAGTTGTGGCCGACGGTTACATATCAATAGTTCCACACAATATAGACACAACAAATTATCAGGAGATGGAGCGTCTTCAAAATTGTTGGCAACTATAGGAGTTAAATAGAGATTAAAGTTCAAACTAATTGGACCAAACCAAATAAATAATTTCAAATGAGATATTATCTTGTTGCAGGAGAGGCTTCAGGTGACCTTCATGGCTCAAACCTCATCAAAGGACTGAAAGTTGCAGATCCTAATGCCGAGTTCCGCTGTTGGGGTGGAGACCTTATGGAGGCTGAAGGTGCCAAACTTGTAAAACACTATAAAGATAGCGCCATAATTGGATTTGTGGAGGTGCTGATGAGTCTTAAGAGACTTCTCGGCAACCTTAAAATGTGCAAAAAGGATATTTTGGAGTATAAACCCGATGCGCTCATACTTATCGATTACCCGGGTTTCAACTTCAGAATAGCAGAGTTTGCAAAAAATAATGGGATAAGGGTATTCTACTACATTGCTCCAAAGGTATGGGCATGGAAAGAGAAGAGAGTACACAGACTCAAAAAATTTGTTGACCGCCTCTTCATCATTTTTCCTTTTGAAATAGAATATTTTAAAAAATGGGGTATTAATGCCATCTATAATGGAAATCCTCTTCTCGACAGTGTAGACAACTTCAAATATTCACACGAGAGCCGTGATGAGTTTGACAGAAGATGCTCACTTATTCCCAAAAAACCTGTTATTGCCCTGCTTGCCGGTAGCCGTAAAGGTGAAATAGGTTATCTGTTACCCCGAATGGCCAAGCTGATTGACCACTACCCTCAGTACCAGTTTGTATTGGCAGGAGCTCCAGCCACAGAAACAACCATATACAAGAACATTCTTGACAAATTCAACATAAAGCTTGTTACAGAAAATGAGACTCCTGACGGCAATAAAAGGGAGATAAAATTATTGAAGGGAGAAACATACTCAATTCTCAAACATGCAGAAGCGGCAATAATAAGTTCGGGCACTGCAAGCCTCGAAGCGGCGCTTATTGGAACTCCTCAAGTAGTGTGTTATGGCGGCAATGAGATAAGTTACCGCATAGCCAAATGCTTTGTAAAGCTCAAATATATAAGTCTGGCCAACCTGATTATGGATGCAGGACTATTTAAAGAGCTTATACAACATGACTGCACCCCTACTCTTATAAAGAAGGAACTTGACAGACTCCTCAGCGATACTCCATACAGGGAGAAGATGATTGAAGAGTATACCAACGTAAGGAGGGTGCTTGGAGGGAAAGGCGCATCTGAAAGGGTAGCGAACTCCATGGTTGCAGAGCTTGAAGCAATGATTAAGGCAGATAAATTAAAATAAACAGAAATAGAATAAATATATGAAAATTCATGCTTACAAATATCAGGGAGCAGGCAATGATTTTGTAATCCTTGACAATAGAAACTGGGAGTATGACTTCCTTACCAATGAGCACATCAAACTATTGTGTGACAGACGTTTTGGAGTTGGTTCAGATGGACTTATGCTTTTGGGCAAGAGTGAAAAATATGATTTTTCAATGCGCTACTTCAATGCAGACGGATATGAAGGCTCAATGTGCGGAAACGGTGGCAGATGCCTTGTTGCATTTGCAGCCCATAGAGGAATCAAAAAGTTTGAATTTGAGGCTATAGACGGTTATCATCATGCAGAAGTTCTTGAATATACAGAACACAGATGTATTGTCAAATTGAAAATGATTGATCTTGAAGAGTGCCAGAAATACTCCAACAACGCATACTTCCTTAATACCGGATCGCCTCACTACGTTGAGTTTGTAGAGGATGTAATGAACTATCCGGTAGACGAAAAGGGCAAATATTGGCGCTACCATCCCGATTTTACCGGTGGAACAAACGTAAACTTTGTTCAGATATGCGACAATAAAATAAAGGTGCGCACATATGAACGCGGTGTCGAGGCCGAGACATTTGCTTGTGGAACAGGAGTTACAGCATCATCCATTGCAACTTACCTGTATGAACAGAATAAAGGCTTTGCCCATAAGGAGTGCTATACAGAGTCTCCACAAGGTGAAAACTCTAAAGATATGGAGTCTGTAAAATATGATATACAGGCCCTTGGCGATAATCTCGCAGTAAACTTCAAGTTCAACAAAAATAGCAGGCTCTTTTCAGACATTTATCTTACTGGGCCCGCTACATTTGTATTTGACACTCTTATAGAGATTTAATATACACGCTCTCCAAAAATTCGTGTTCCAATGCGAACTAAAGTACTTCCGTACTCAAGAGCAATCCTGTAATCATTGCTCATACCCATTGAGAGCTGGTTAAAGTTTGGAAATTTGTCGGGATATCCTGTTCTTACAGAATTGAATACTCCCGACAATTTTTTAAACTCACTTCTGATCAGATCCTCATCATCTGTAAAGGATGCCATTCCCATCAAGCCGCACAACTCCACACCCTCAAGCGGATTTTCTGCAACCTCATCGAGAATTTCATATAACTCTTCCTGAGAAAAACCCTGTTTGCTCTCTTCGGTAGCAACAAAGAGTTCAAGAAGGCAATTCACCTTAAGACCTCTTGCAACCGCATATTTGTTAATCTCCATTAACAGGCGTTTGCTGTCAACTGAGTGTATTAAGGAAACATACGGAATTACCATTTTTAGTTTGTTGGTCTGAAGATGGCCTATAAAGTGCCACTCAATATCACTTGGTAAAACAGGCGCCTTTGCCGACAATTCCTGCGGCCTGCTCTCGCCAAAAATTCTCTGGCCTGCATTATAGGCCTCCATCACAGATTCTGCAGGATGGAATTTTGAAACTGCCACCAACCTTGCGGATGACGGCAGTTCACTGTTTATATTGATTATCTCTTGTGCAATTGACATAATCTGACTCATTTTTCAATTATTTGGGAGAGGCTATTTTTTGCTTCTCTCCTGCATCCTGCGATCCATTTCCCTACGTCTCGCCTGCTGTTGTCTCTGCATTTCAGCCTGCTGTCTCTGCATCTCCTCCAATCTCATCTGCCATTTTGATTTTGGCTTTGCTTTTGAGCTTGATGCTTTAGCCTGCAGTTGGGCATAAATCTTCTTCTCATCAACAAAGAATTTTCTGATTGTCCAGGTCTGAATTATAGTAATGATGTTTGACAACATATAATAATAACTCAAACCACTGGAGAAATTGTTACAGATTACAACCATAAAGATTGGCATAAAATATAGCTGCATACCTCTCATACCAGCCATATTAGGATCTTGTGGCATCTGGTCCATGTTCATCTTTGAGTAGAAGAACATTGAAACACCCATCAAGAGGGCAAAAAGGCTTATGTGGTCGCCATACAATGGAATATTGAAAGGCAAATCAAGAATTGAATCATATCCGCTCAAATCCTTTGTCCACAAGAATCCCTCCTGGCGCAACTCAAATGATGCAGGGAAGAAACGGAACATGGCAAACAGGATAGGGAACTGCAATAACATTGGAAGACATCCTCCAAACATGCTTACACCTGTTTTGCTGTATAGGGCCATTGTCTCCTGCTGCTTCTTCATGGCATCCTCTTTCTTTGGATATTTGGCATTGATCTTCTCAATCTCAGGTTTCAAAACCCTCATCTTTGCAGATGACATATAGGATTTGTATGTAAGAGGGAATACAATAATCTTTATAAAGATGGTTAGCAAAAGAATTATCAAGCCGTAATTTGAAATGAACTTGCTCAAGAAATCAAAACAGTTGATAATTATAACTCTGTTTATCCATCCAATCAACCAACCGCCAAGAGGAACTATCTTTTCAAATCCATAATCATAGCTCTTAAGAGTCTTATAGTGGTTTGGACCGAAATAGAACTCAAACGGTATTGTCACATTCTCTGCCGCATTGTACTCTACCTGCATTTTTGCACTGCAATCCATAAGCTCGCCGGTAGCATAGTAGCCATCCTGAGTATTGAATTTGTATGACAAATCGCCACCGGTAAAATCATTCTTTGCTACAAGAATTGAAGAGAAGAACTGCTGTTGGAATGCAAACCACTCAAGTTTGGTTGTAAGTTCCTTGCCGCTTGCCTCTTTTCTCAAACCAAGATCCTCCACACTCTTCTCATTTGGGTATTTGTAAACAATGGTAGAGTAGTTCTTCTCA
This sequence comes from Bacteroidales bacterium, assembly GCA_017555925.1. The sequence goes on from JAFZFL010000014.1 coordinate 4,597, forward strand.
TTGTCATAACCCTTCTCAAGTCTTGGGATATTAAGATTCCAATCTACACCAATCTGTGAAAGGTTTCTTGAGATATACTTGTTCATACCCACCATATTTACATCAAAGTTGAGCATATAGCTATCTGCAGGCAATGTGTAAATATAATCGATATATGCATCTCCCCTGAAGGCTAATCTCATAACTAAAGAAGTGTCAGTAGATGAAACCCTGGTAAAATTGAAATCATCAGTACTTATCTGTTGGTCTGTATAGAATGAGAGTGCAAAATCACTTGCTCCTCTCTTTACAAGATTAAGGTCAAGACTGTCGTATGTATAATAATTCTTTACCTGAACCTCATAAGGTTGGGCACCTTTAGTTGTAAAAACAATCTTTAATTTATCATTCTCAAGTGTATAGTACTCTGCTTCCGCTTTGCTTGCAGCCTCCAACAATGAATCTGCGTATACAGGAGCTTGCATCACCTCCTGTGCAAATTGAGTATTTGCAGCCTGTAAACTGTCGGGAAGATAATTTAATGCTGTTGAATCTATTTTTGGTGCATTTTTTAAAGCCTCTGCTTTTGCAATTGAATCTGCCACAAATTGGGCTCTCTGCTGCTCATTGAATACCTTGGTATTATACCAGCTGAAACCAATTAGAATAATACCAATCAGTACAAAACCAATGATAGTGTTCTTGTTCATCTCTATTTCTCTTTATTATTCTACTATTCTACTGAATTATTACTTATTTTTATCAAAATTTAGAATTGATTGTCAATCACTTTAATCTTCTCTTCAATCTGAATCATCTCGTTCTTTGCAATCTCAATCTTCTTCTGAAGATCTGAGATAAGAGCATCTGCACTCTTTGATTTTGCAAAGAATCCCATATTGTTCTCGTAAGTGGCAATATCCTGCTCAATTTTTCTGTATTTGGCCACCAGTTTCTCACGTTCATTCTTTAAGCCTCTTGTACCCTTACCCGAGTTCTTGAGGTCGGTAACCATTTTCTTGAATTTATTGAGTTTCTTCTCACTGTCCAAAGAACGTATATCTGCAAAATGGGCATCCATAGCACTGTTCCATGCTTTCTGAACAGACTCCTTCTCTTTGATTGGAACAAAGCCAATCTCATTCCATCTGTTCTGGAACTCTCTCATTGCAGCAATGTTCTCATCTTTTGAATCACTTATTTTGAATTCTTTAACCTCTTCAATAAGAGCAAGTTTTGCAGCAAGATTCTCTTCATAATTTTCTGCAAGCTGTCCTAACTGCTTAGATTTATTTTCAAAGAAGAAATCACACGCAGCTCTAAATCTCTTCCATACAATCTCAGACTGTTTTCTTGCAACAGGTCCCACCTCTTTCCACTGTTTCTGAATATTGATCAACTGGTCTGTTGTCTTCCTCCAATCATCACTGTGCATAAGAGCCTCTGCCTGCTCACACAAAGCAATCTTCTTTGCAAGATTCTCCTCCATTATATTTTTGAAATTTGCATAATAGAGACGTTTAGCATCATAGAACTTGTCACATGCCATTCTGAATCTGTCATAAATCTTCTGGTTCTCCTTTTTGGCAGCAAAACCAATATTTTTCCATTTAGCCTGAAGCTCCTCCATCTTTTTGGTAGCAACATTCCAATCATTGGATTCCGAAAACTCAGAATTTACAATCTCCTCCGCCTTTTCGCATATAGCCAACTTCTCTGCAAGATTCTTTTTCTGTTCCTCTTTCAATCCCTCAAAGAAATTCTGATGCTTCTTGTTGATTACTGTTGTAATAGCCTTGAATCTTCCCCAAATAGACTCCCTATACTCTTTTGCAACCGGTCCCAACTCTTTCCACTCTTCATGCAATTTTTGCAACTCCTTGAAAGCAACTACAATATTAGGTTCGCTTTCAAGAGCCTCTGCCTTCTCGCACAATTTTGTTTTAAGTTCAAGATTCTTCTTGAAATCCAAATCTCTGAACTCGTTATTAATTTTTATATAGTCATAGAATTTCTCAACATACAGCTGATAAGACTCCCATAAATCCTTAGCTTTGTTTTGTGGAACCAATGTAATTGCCTTCCACTGATTCTGAAGCTCTCTGAAAGCAGGGAATGTTGAGTTAACATCCTCTGTACTCTCCAAAAGTTCCTTTATCTTTTCAATAATCTCAAGTTTCATTGCAAGATTTTCCTCTTTTTGCTGCTCCAGTTTCAAAAGATATTCAGCTCTTGAGTCCTTATAATGTGAATATAGGTTCTTGAATGCCTTCTCAACCTCAATAAACGGATTGTCTGGCCCCTGAGCAGCCTGACTCTCTTCAATCTCTGAAGTCTCAATCACAGCATCAGTTCCGGCCTCACCATTAACATCACTATTTTGAAGAGGAGCCACATACAAACCTGCAGCAGCCTTCTCTCTCTTGAGAATCTTGTAAAAAGCAGTTTTAATGAGCTCTGCACTCTTGTACAGTTCCTGCTGATCATCTCTCACCAACATCTGATGGAACAGATCAACAAGTTCATCCATACTCATTTGAGAATAATCAGGAAGCTCTTTTAAATCCATATTATCAGCAATTTCTAGCATTTCCTGTGTTGAATCCTGTAACTCAATACTTTGATTCATTTCACTTAAAGCGGTAGTATTTTCTTCCATAACTTTAGTTTTAAAACTAATAAAAATAATAACTTGCAAATATAAGCAAAAAAAATCTCATAGATTCATATACAAACCATAATATAAAATAATTACCTTTGCAATATGACACGAATAGATATTCTTACAGTTGTTCCGGAACTATTGGAGAGTCCGCTCAACCACTCAATAGTGCAACGCGCTAAAAACAAAAATCTGGTAGAGATTCACATACATGACATCCGTGAATACGGCAAAGGCAACTACCGTCAGGTAGATGACTATAATTATGGAGGTGATGCCGGAATGGTTCTTATGATTGAGCCTATATACAAGCTCATATCAAAACTCAAATCAGAACGCAACTACGACGAAATTATATATATGTCTCCCGACGGAGAAGTGCTTAACCAGCCTATCGCAAACCACC
>JAFZFL010000173.1 GCA_017555925.1 Bacteroidales bacterium
CAATTGGCAAACATTCTATAAGAATATCATTCTTCTTGTCTGTTCAGCAATCATTTTCATCCAGAGATCCAAATTCAATCCTATAGCATCATCAATTTGGGAGAAAATATACATTTCTGCATATAGTGCCTTTATTTCGGCCATTATCTTTTATGCCATACTGTTTTTGCCACAGATTAATTTTGGAGAATTCAAACCAGGAACAGATCTTACAACTGAAATAGCTCAGGCCCCTGAAATGGAGTATGAAACTGTACTCATTTACAGCAAGGACGGAGAAGAGAAGGAGTTTTCACTTGAGAATATTCCAGACTCCACCTGGAGCTTTATTGATGCACGCACCACACTTGTAAGCAGTTCGGAAAGAGGTGGAGGAGTTCTTAATTTTACCCTCCGGGATGCGGAGGGGGCAGATGTAACCAATGAGATTACAGCTCTGCCACAACCCCTGTTTTTCATCTCAATTTATAATCCCGACAGATTGAGCCACAGAAGAGTGGAAGAGATAAAACAATTGGCCGTAAAGGCCGATAGCGCCGGAGCGGCACTCTATATTCTGAATGGAACATCAGCTCCATTGTCTGAACTCCAAAACGTACTGCAGACAGATTACAAAACTGCAGTCGCCCTCAACCGTTCAAATGGTGGACTTACATATATGAACGACGGTATAATTGTAAAGAAATGGTCTGCAAACGCATATCCGATATCCCAAATTCAAGAGATACTGAGAGAGGATTTTGAGATACTCACAGCCAATGTAATAATTAAGGAACAGATATTTGCAGAGATTTGCATTGTAATTGTCCTCTTTATGATTCTTCTGATACGTTTTATTTCCAAACGTATCTATTTCAACTCTTTGCCCAAAAATAATGAGACGTGCACTTTGAATATATAACTGAATTATTTACTTTTGCCTTTTATTTATTAACAGATAACAAGCAAAAATATTAATTCAACATATTATGTCGCACAACGCTTTAATGGCCGTTTCTCCTATTGACGGCAGATACCAGAAACAAGTTGCAGACTTGTCAAACTATTTTTCTGAATATGCACTTATCAAATATAGAATTAGAGTAGAAATCGAGTACTTTATTGCACTATGCAATCTGCCACTTCCTCAACTTAAGGAGTTCAATAAAGAGAATTTCAATGCTTTACGTGATATATACAACACTTTTACCCCTCAGAATGCAGAGGAGGTGAAAGAGATTGAAAAAGTTACTAACCACGACGTAAAGGCAGTTGAATATTACATTAAAAAGAGATTCAAAGAGCTTGGAATTGAGCAATTCTGCGAATTTGTTCACTTTGGTCTCACTTCTCAAGACATAAACAACACCTCTGTTCCATTGAGCCTGCTTGAGGGAATAAGAGATTGCTATATGCCTCTTTTGGATGAAATTATAGATCTTCTCAATGGCTTTGCCAAAGAGTGGGAAAATGTTCCGATGCTTGCCCACACCCATGGACAGCCTGCATCCCCTACCCGTCTTGGAAAAGAGATTTATGTATTTGTTGCCAGACTTGAGGAGCAGAAGAGATTGCTCGCAACAGTTCCTTACTCTGCAAAATTTGGTGGTGCAACAGGCAATTTCAACGCCCACAACTTTGCCTATCCGGATATTGACTGGAACAAGTTTGCAGTATCGTTTGTAGAGGGCAGTCTTGGATTGAAACGCTCATACCCAACCACACAAATTGAGCACTATGATAATCTGGCCGCTCTTTTCCACAATCTTGAGCGTATAAACACAATTCTTATTGACCTTGCCCGCGATATGTGGACATATATTTCAATGGAATACTTCAGACAAAAAGTTAAAGCCGGTGAAGTAGGCTCATCTGCCATGCCTCATAAAGTAAACCCTATTGACTTTGAAAATGCAGAGGGAAATTTTGGTGTGGCAAATGCCATTTATGCCCATCTTGCTTCAAAACTTCCTGTTTCGAGATTGCAAAGAGATCTTACAGACTCAACAGTATTGAGAAATGTGGGAGTTCCATTGGCTCATAGCATGATCTCTTTCAAATCACTTAAGAAGGGACTTGGCAAACTTATCCTTAATGAGGCTGCTTTAGACAGAGACCTTGAAGCCAATTGGGCAGTTGTTGCAGAGGGCATCCAGACTGTATTGCGCAGAGAGGGCTACCCTAATCCATACGAAGCACTCAAAGCCCTTACCCGCGGTAATGCCGGAATTACAAAAGAGAGCATACAGGAGTTTGTAAAAGGCCTGGAGGTTGCGGAATCTGTAAAAAATGAGATTCTTGTAATTACCCCACAAAACTATGTAGGCAAATAACAACCCTGCATAAATCTGAACGATAAGATAATTTGAACATGAATATTATTATCAGAACTATCATCTGCCCGCTATTGATCATGTTGCCTTTTATGGTTGCTGCCCAATGCGGGCAGAATTGTGCAAAGGCTGAAGGGCACACTGTAGAGCAAGTTGAAACTCCCTGGAAGGGGGCTGTCACCAAACAGGATATTGCCGACAATCCCCAATATTATTCCCATTTCACCGACGGGCAACTGCGTCTCGACCTCACTTTTGCAGGAAATGCCCAAAAACAGGATATATATCTGAGCGGATTGAAAGAAGAGCCTTTATGGGCCGGTTCAAGAAGAAATATGATACCCGATTTTGTATATGGCGAGTATCGTATGGAAGTGCGGGACTTTGCAGACAACAAGCTGTTATATGCTACAGGATTCAATACTCTTTTCCAGGAGTGGCGCACTACAGAAGAGGCCCTTAACACATCAAAGGCTTTCAACAGTTCATACAGGATACCCTTCCCAAAACATAAGGTAAATGTTATTTTTTATGAACGTCTCAGAAAAGACGGCAGCTACAGCAAACTTGCCGGATTTACTGTTGACCCGGAAGACAAACTTATAAACCGCGAGCAGGAGAACAGTTTTGCCGTAACCCCAATAATCAATAACGGACATCCCCAGAATAAAGTTGACATTGTTTTTATAGCAGAGGGTTATACATCAGACCAGATGGAGAAGTTCCGCAATGATGTAAAGAGGCACGTAGGTTATCTTTTTGATATTGAGCCATACAAGAGCAGAAAAGAGGATTTCAACATTTGGGCTGTAGAGTCAGTCTCTTTAGAATCCGGCACAGACATTCCACACCACGACATCTGGAAAAAGACATGTGCCAATTCCAATTTCTATACTTTCCGTTCCGACAGGTATCTTACAGCAGAGAACCAGACACTCGTTTGCAAACTCTGTTCAAATGCGCCATGTGATGCGATGTACGTTATTGTAAATACCGAAAAATATGGAGGTGGTGGAATATATAATTTTTACGGTCTTGGAATGAGTGACCACAGAACCACCCCTATGGTTTTTGTTCACGAGTTCGGTCACAGTTTTGCCGGCCTTGCAGATGAATATTTCTATGACTCCGATGAGACCTTCTTTGAGATGTACAACACTGCAGTTGAACCGTGGGAGCCAAACATCACATCATTAGTGGAGTTCGAGAAAAAGTGGAAAGATATGCTTGAGGCAGGAACACCGGTACCTACCAGACCAGAAGAGGGCAAACCTCTGAAACTGGGAGTTTATGAGGGTGCAGGCTATATGACAAAGGGACTCTACCGTCCGGTTGACAACTGCCGTATGCGTACAAATGAAGCTCCAGGATTCTGTCCCGTTTGCCAAAGGGCAATTGGACGCATGATTGACTTCTTCACAAAATAAACTATGGTAAAAGAGTACAAATACTATCTGTTTGATATTGACCGTACACTTTGGGCATTTGACCTCAATGCAAAAAATGCCATCTTTTATCTTATAGACAAGTTTGACCTTGCCGGAAAGATTGGCGCAACAGATAAAGAACTCTTTTTTCAAAGATATGAAGAGATAAACAAAATATTATGGCAACGTTATGAGCGTGGGGAGATTACCAAAGAGACCCTGCGCTCGCTGCGTTTTAGTGAAACATTTATGCTTTTCTGCAAGGAGAATGACCGCTACACTACATTTGGCGACTCAACAGAAGAGCAGGAGGCCAATATAACCTCATTCTCCCAGATCTTTGGCGAGGAGTATCTTGAGCGTATGATTTATGAAACCGCTCTTGAGCCCAATGCCCTCAAAGTTCTTGAAACGCTAAAGGCCAGAGGCTGCAAGATTGCTGTTATCAGCAACGGCTTTAAGGAGGTGCAATACCGCAAACTCCGCAATTCCGGAATAATAGGCTATATAGACGCATTCTTCATCTCAGAAGAGGTGGGTATTCACAAACCCTGCCCAGTCATATTCAAAAGGGCTCTTGAGGCTTTATGCGGCAAAGAGGAGTATGCCATAAAAGAAAACAGGCCCGGGATAAAATCCCAAGCCCTTATGATTGGTGATGACTTCTCCAATGATATTGAAGGAGCCCAAATATATGGAATAGACCAGTTCTACTACAATCCATACCATAAACCTTGCGATGGCGGTCCAACGTACGAGTCTGACAATCTTATTGATCTTATTTCCTGAAAAATTTTCAATGGTGGTGATGATGTCCGCAGCAACACCCTTCATCCTCATCCTCATCATCCTCTCCATCATCATAATCCTCCTCATCCTCATAGTAGTTCAAATATGCATCCTCAAAATCAGAAAGTTTTGGCATATAGGCCTGAACTATCAATGCTCCTTCGTCCTGCAAAGAAGAGATTGCAACCTCAGAAAGCAGAGCCGGCAACAAAATGAATTCCCCCTCCTCAAAATTATACAATCCTCCATCCTCTGTTCGTGCCTGAGCAGCTCCTTTCAGACATAGCAAGGCAATAAAACTTCCCGCCTCTTCCGGATTTACCGTCACACTGCTTCTGTCACTACCCGCACCGGCAGGCTCAAGCCTGTTCATCTTCACTATAAAATCTGAAGTATCTGCAATTGTAATGTCACCCTCCACCTTTTTAAAATAGCAGTTATCCATATCAAATGGAGCATAATCAATAACATCTATCGCCTCTGCCACCTCCATCTGGTAATCTGTTTCTCCCTTTCCCGATAGGTTATAAAGATGGTATGTGACACTTGAATTCTGCGCCACCTCCATTATCTTCATTTTACCCATAGCGGCATAGGGAGTCCCGGGTCTGATAAAGATACAGTCACCTGCCTGCGGATGCACAAAGTTCAAATCCTTTTCCAAAGAGTTTTCCAATGCCCCCTCATAAAAACTGCTGGCATCAATCTCTTTATTGAAACCCAGACATATACGTGCATCTGGCCCTGCCTCCAGAATATACCATATCTTTGCACAGCCCATTGTATCATATCTTTCAAGTGCAGTAAAATCATTTGGGTGCGCCTGTAATGGCATATTGCTGTCGGGAAGAATATATGAAATTTTTAAAGGGAACTCCCCCCTGTAATATTGGAACACATCTGTACCTACAAGATCACCAAGATAGGTATCAATTATATCATCGATTGTATTCTCGGCAAGAAAGCCTTTTGCTACTACTGCCTTTTCATCAAGTGACTCTGTTCCCTGCTCAAATTGAAGGGGATATATTTTTTTTGATTTCTGCATATCCGAGATTTTTATTCAGGTAATAAATTATAAAGGCAAATAGCGCAAGCATCAATGAAAAGAGTGCTATATATGCCTCCACACTCCAACTCTCCACAATTATATCCATAAGCGTGGTTTCTATATCAATCTGGGGATTCAGCACTGTAAACAGCATACTTGTACCATTGTTTATAAAATGGACAAATATTGTCAGCCACAATGCTCCTGTCCTGTAATAGATCCATCCCAAAAAGAGTCCCATCAAAAATGCTCCCAAAGCCTGATACAGGTTCATGTGAATGAATGCAAAATAGAATGAACTCCACAGAATGGCCTTTAATGGTGTTGAATGATAAAGCATGCCCCTTAATATTACACCCCTCAACAGGAACTCTTCAGCCAAAGGTGCTGCAACAACAACACTTGCCGTTGTCCAGAACATATTTGAAAACATCTGTTCATAGAGATGCTTTACGCTATCCGGCATAGGGACAAGCGAATTTACCGGCTCCAATATGAACATTAATGAAATGGTGGCAATAGCTACAGATGCAACTGCAACAACCGGTGAAATCTTCCCATGATTGAACCTGTTTAGCGGTACAGGCTCCACTATTCTGTTAAAGAGCCCCTTCTCCATAAGTGTACCGTTCATCCTCACGGTCTCACCGGCTTTGTAAAGCAAATAGATGAATGGTGGAATGAATTGCGCCACATACATGAGCAACGGATTTGCATCAGCAATTGCCACTCCGGCCATTCCATATATAACGGCTATCAATGCACCCATTGCCAACCCTCCAACCGCCATAAGCAGAAATATAATGAGAAGGGATTGGTTAAACGAGGGCAGGAAATATTTCAAATTTTTCAGCATTGCAAAGTGTTACTCAAAAAGAGGTGAAGGATATACTCCTTTTTGTGTCATCTCTTTCAATTGTTCAACCACAACAGGTCTGTCCTCCTTGTATGTTACACCAAACCATTTGTCGGGACTGCTCAATACCTTTACAGATGACAAACCGCTATTAATGGTAGTATTCACAATGAATGGAATATAGAACTCCTTCTTCAGATCATCTGCACTCTCTTTCAAGAAATCTACAAACATCTGCTTGCCATACTCAAACACATCTGGAGTAAAGCCCCACATGTTCATTGAGGCATACGCATCTCCATCAAGTACCCTCTCCTCACCACTCATTCCAACACCTTTGATGATTCCATCTGTATCCTTTACTTTATGATGCTCCTCCACTGTTGTAAGGTAGTTCTCTTCATTGACTGAACAGATTCCACGTGAAACCTCTCCACTCTCAGACAATGTCTTCTGCAAATAGAAACCTATCATGCAATATTTGCCACGCTCCCCACTCTGTGCCTTAAGGAAATCTGCCAGCACCTGAAACGATTTTGCACCATAAAAGTCATCTGCATTGATTACCGCAAACGGAGTATCAATTGCCTCCGCCGCCATAAGTGTTGCATGGCCTGTACCCCAAGGCTTCTCTCTCTCAGGATTTAGGGTAAAGCCTTCAGGTAATTTATCCATCTCCTGCTCCACAAGCTCCACTTCAATAAGCTTTTTATATTTTGAGACTACCTTCTGTTCAAACTCTTCTCTGAAGTGTTTTCTTATCACAAATACAACTTTTCCAAATCCGGCACGCACTGCATCAAATACTGAGTAATCCATAATGGTTTCACCACAAGGGCCTACACCATCCAACTGTTTCAATCCGCCATAACGGCTACCCATTCCTGCTGCCAATACCAATAATGTTGGTTTCATTATAAAGTCTGTTTAATATTTTTTAGTAAATTTGTCAAAATTAATAAAATTAAACAAGAATGCATAGAAAATCCTTCAAAAATAGCCTGCTCGAATCAATACTGTTTAGGATTATAAAAAACAAATATTTCCTTTTATCAATCTTCTTCATAATCTGGGTTCTCTTTATTGATACCAACAACCTTATCAGATGGTACTCAGACATGAAGGATGTTGCTGCACAAGAGCGCCAGAAGAGATATTACAAAGAGGCTATACGGCAAACAGACGAGCAGTTGAAGGAGCTGCGTTCAAATCTAGACAGCCTTGAAAAATTCGCACGTGAACAATACTATTTTCATAGAGCAGATGAAGAGTTGTTCATTGTTGAAGACTCTTATTATGCCAAG
>JAFZFL010000174.1 GCA_017555925.1 Bacteroidales bacterium
ACGAAGGGGTGCATATTGTTAAGATCTATATAAATTATCCACTTCTTGTAAGAACTACTTCTGCTCCTGGCACCAGATTCTTCCGTTAATGAACAACTCAACCCATGGAGTCATTTCATTGCCGCAATCTGGCTGGGAGTCTGCATAGGCACCTTTGGCATCGGCCTCAGGATAGTATGCCCAGTTCCAAGGTCTCAAACATCTTTCAGGGTGAGGCATCATTGCCAGATGGCGTCCGTCTGTGCTGCAGATACCTGCAATTCCTTGAGGAGAGCCGTTAGGGTTGGCAGGATAACCATTATGAGTATATCTCAATGCAACTTTAAAGTCTGACCAGTCATATTGTGTTTTACCAGACTCTCCGTTGAAACCAATGCCTTGAGCCTCTTGTGCAGGGAATCCGAATTTGCCTTCACCGTGTGCTACCCATATTCCAAGTTTGCTTCCTTTCAAAGAACCCAATAATATGCTTGGTGACTCCTCTATTGTTACACCAACAAAGTTACTCTCATATTTGTGCGATGTGTTATGTAACATTTTTGGAGAAATCTCTCTGTTTTGAGGAGTTATCAATCCCAATTCTGCCATAAGCTGGCAACCGTTACAAACACCAAGGCTCAACGTGTCTTTACGTGCGTAGAATTTGTCAAGAGCGGCCTTAGCCTTCTCATTATACAAGAATGCACCTGCCCATCCTTTAGCTGAACCAAGAGTATCTGCATTTGAGAAACCTCCAACAAATACAATCATCTGAATCTCTTCAAGTGTCTCTCTTCCGCTGATAAGGTCTGTCATGTGAACATCCTTAACCTCAAAGCCGGCCATATATAGAGCCCATGCCATCTCTCTATCTCCGTTTGAACCTTTTTCACGAATGATGGCTGCAACAGGTTTTTTATCTTCTGTAGGCCATTTGTATGCAGGATTATTCAATTTGCCTGTAAACGAAGTAGGGAATTTGTAAACCAATGGCTGGTTCTTGTAGTTCTGGAATCTCTCTTTGGCACACTCCTCTCCAACCTGACGGATGTCGAACAGATATGATGTCTTGAACCATAGGTCTCTCAATTTGTCAATGTCAAGAACAACTGGAGCCGCATCAGCAAGAGCAATTTCAATAGCCCTCTCCTGAATTGTTTCACCAATTACAAATGCTTTTACATCTATAATTGATTGTATCTTCTCCACATCCTCTGATTTTACCTGTAGGAGAACACCTGAATTCTCTGAGAACATAACCTTCTCAAGGTCGGCAGCAATGAACGGTTTGCCACAATCAGGTGATGCTGTGAATCTTATACCGCCTTTACTGTTTGCAAAACACATCTCAAGAGCTGTGGTAATTGTACCACCGGCTGAAATGTCGTGTCCGGCGAGAACCAAATTTTGAGAAATAAGCTCCTGAACAGCAGCAAAACATTTGCTGAAGTATACAGGATTCTCCACATCCGGTGCCTGGTTGCCAACTTTGTTCACTATTTGTGCGTATGCCGAACCTCCCAAATTGAATTGTGGCTCTCCGGCATTGTTGCAGGCGAACGGTATATAGATTATCTTGCTGTCGGGAACAGGTTTGAGATTAGGTTTTACAATATTGTTTATATCTTTTACAGGGGCAACTGTTGAGATTATAAGTGTTCCTGGAGAAAGCACCTTCTCGCCATTAGGGTATGTTTGGGTCATACTCATAGAGTCTTTACCTGTAGGGATATTTATATTCAAAGCAATTGCAAAGTCGCTTGCGCCTTTCACTGCTCTGTAGAGACGGGCATTCTCACCTTTGTTGCGACAAGGCCACATCCAGTTGGCACTTAGCGATATGCCTTTCATTCCACCCTCAAGTGGTGTCCAAACAACATTTGTGAGAGCCTCTGCTATGGCCATTCTTGAACCTGCGGCAGGGTCGATAAGGGCTACAAGCGGTGCATGGCCAATAGAGGTTGCAATACCCTCTTTATTGTCATATCCGATTGCTGTAACACCAAGGTTATTCAATGGCAATTGGATTTCACCTGTACACTGCTGTCCTGCTATAAGTCCTGTTACCGAACGGTCTACTTTGTTTGTAAGCCAATCTTTACATGCAACGCTCTCCAACTGAAGAACCTGTTTCAAATGCTCTTCAAAACCGTTTGTGCTTTTTGCGGTCTCTATAGCCTCAAAGTTATAGTCAAAAGTTTCATCTGTCATATAAGTTTTAGGAGCTGAACCAAACATGTCTTCCATCTGAAGGTCAATGGCAGCCTCTCCGGTCTTTTCATTTCTCAAAGTGAAGTTATGGTTGCCTGTAGTCTCTCCAATAACATACATAGGGGCTCTTTCTCTCTCAGCAATAGCTTTAAGTTCAGCAACATCGCTCTCTTTCATAACAAGACCCATACGCTCCTGGCTCTCATTGCCAATAATCTCTTTCAAACTCAAGGTTGGGTCACCTACAGGAAGTTTGCTTATATCAATGTTTCCACCGGTCTCCTCAACAAGCTCAGAAAGACAGTTCAAGTGGCCGCCTGCACCATGGTCATGTACACTTATGATTGTATTGTTGCTGCTCTCTGCAATTGAACGTATGGCATTGTAAGCTCTCTTTTGCATCTCCGGGTTTGAACGCTGGATTGCATTAAGCTCAATGGCATTTGCGTATTGGCCTGTATTAACGGAACTTACAGCTCCACCACCCATACCTATGCGGTAGTTGTCGCCACCAAGAAGAACCACCTTGTCGCCAACAGCAGGTGTCTCTTTAAGTGCATCCCTCTGTTTGGCATATCCTACACCACCTGCCAACATTATCACTTTGTCAAAACCAAATTGAGGAGTCTTGTATGCCGCACAATTTGTATCCCGATAGTCTGTCTTATCCTGCTCAAGAGTCAATAGACTTCCGCATATCACACACTGTCCGAACTTGTTGCCAAAATCACTTGCTCCGTTGCTCGCTTTGGTAAGAATCTCCTGAGGTGTCTGGTACAGCCACTCTCTTGGTGCAGATTTTTCCCAGCTTCTCTCTGTGTTGAGAGCCTCTGCGCATGATACATCTTCCATAGTAGCTGCAAGTGCCTGACAGGTCTCTTCCTTATTTATGCCCGGATTAGCCTCTATCTTATCATTGAAACGGGTGTACGAGGTCATATATACAGCAGTTCCTGCAATTGGGAAACTTCCTTTTCCGCCTGCAATCCTGTCTCTGATCTCACCACCGCTTCCGGTTGCCGCGCCATTGAAAGGCTCTACAGTAGTAGGGAAGTTGTGGGTTTCGGCTTTAAGGCTTATTACGGTCTTCTCATCTTTGGTTATATAGAAATCAGGCTTGCTTCCGCTTGCCGGATGGAACATCTTAATTTGTGGGCCATCAATGAAGGCACAGTTGTCTTTGTATGCGCTTACAATAAGATTAGGATTCTCCTGGCTTGTCTTTTTAATCATTTTGAAAAGTGAACTCTCCATCTCTTTGCCGTCAATGATAAATACGCCGTTGAATATTTTGTGGCGGCAGTGCTCACTGTTCACTTGTGAGAAACCAAAGACCTCACTGTCTGTAAGCTTACGTCCTATCTTTTTGCTCAGATTCTTAAGATACTCTATCTCTTCAGGGTTAAGTGCAAGACCCTCCTGCTTGTTATAGCTTTCAATGTCTGAAATGTAGACAACAGGCTCTGGTTCTTTGTCAATGGTAAACAGCTCCTGGTCCAAAGCCGGATAGAAGCGTTGCAACATTTTGTCATACTGCACATCTGCAGACTCGACTTCAAAAAATTCCTCAATTCTCTCAATGCCCTGGATGTTCATATTCTGGGTAATCTCAACCGCAGTGGTACTCCAAGGTGTAATCATCTCCCTTCTTGGACCAACAAAATTGCCGGTTATATTCTCTGTGGCCTTACCCTCTGACGCCATCTGAACTGCATTGCCAAAGAGCCATTCTAGTGCATTAATGTTCTCTGATGAAAGTTCCTGTGCTGTCTTTACAGCTATTACAGGTCCGTTACCTGCTCTAAAGAAAAGAATCATAGATATTTATATTGATTTTAATATATTTTTCAAAAAGGTAAAAATACTATTTTTTTTTGAAAGAAGAGGCTTAAAAGCCAAACAATAGCCACTTGTAGATAAAATTCTTACATTTGTGGGGTAAAAAACAGTGATAAGCCCTTGATTTTAATCTTCTGAAATTTTAAACAGGTATGACTGAACAACAATATAATGAGCAGATAGAGTATATCTTCAACAGATTTCCCTCATTCCAGAGAGTGGGTGCAGGTGCATATAAGCCGGGTATAGAGGGAATGGAGGCTTTGGCAGAAGCTACCGGGAATCAGCATAAAAAATTCAGCTCAATACATATTGCAGGGACAAACGGAAAGGGCTCAACAAGCCATATGTTGGCAGCAGCATTGTGCAGAATGCAAAAATCGCTTCTCTCCAAATCATCTTCTCATACCAACGCAGCTTCAGAAAATTTGAAGGTGGGATTATATACCTCACCTCATCTCGTTGATTTCAGGGAGAGAATCAAAATCTCTTCTCCCGACGGTTTTAAAATGATTTCCAAGGAGTATGTGTACAATTTCATAAACCTTTATAAAGAAGTTTTTGAGAGGGAACGTGCCTCATTTTTTGAGATAACCACAGCAATGGCATTTGCCTGGTTTGCCCATAATGGAGTTGATATTGCCGTTATTGAGTGCGGTTTGGGAGGAAGGCTCGACTCAACAAATATTATTTTGCCCCAATTGTCGGTCATCACCAATATAGGACTCGATCATTGCGATTTCCTTGGTAATACGCTTGAGTCGGTTGCTTCGGAGAAGGCAGGAATAATAAAAAGAGATGTTCCCGTAGTAATAGGCGAAGAGTCAGGAGTCGGTGGACTCTTCAGACAAAGAGCAGTAGAGTGCGGTGCTCCAATTCTTTTTGCAGAGGAGTATATAAGCAAATATCTGATTCCCGACGGATTGGATGTTGACAAGCTCGATCTGAAGGGACTCTGTCAGGATAAAAATATAAAAACAGTTGTTGCTGCATTGGAAATTCTGATTGGTAATGGTTTGGAGGGTCAGTATGCTGGAGGTGAGTACACTCTTGGCGCTGTGGTGGAGGGTATTCATAACGCAGCCTCAATAACAGGATTGCGGGGCAGGTGGGAGAGACTATGCAGTAAACCGTTTGTAGTGTGTGATACTGGTCATAACTCTCATGGATTCAAATTGTTGGGAAGTCAGATAAAAGATTGTTTAAGGGGTGGCCCAAATTGTAAAAAGAGTTTGAATCAAAATATGTGCAGTGGCACATTCAAGCGTCTCTTTATGATTTTTGGAGTTGTTGCAGATAAAGATCTTGATTCAATAGCCGAATATTTGCCGAATATATGCATAAATGGAATGGGAGAGGAGGTAAAAGCCCATTACCTATTTGTAAATGCTAAAGGCACAAGGGCTTTGCCTGCAAAGGTGCTGCAAGAAAAAATGAGGGCTATGGGATTTGAAGGAGAGGTTCTTGCCAATGGCGGAGTTGAAGAGGCTCTCTCTATATATATGGATGGGATAAAACAGGATGATGACATGGTATTTATAGGCGGAAGTACATTTGTGGTGGCAGAGGCAATACCTCTTTTTTGATTTTTTTAGAAAAAATAAAAAATATTTTTGGAGAATTAAAAATAATGTCTACCTTTGCAATCCCAAACGGAAAGGGAGCATAGCTCAGCTGGTTTAGAGCATCTGCCTTACAAGCAGAGGGTCACAGGTTCGAATCCTGTTGCTCCCACAAAAGTTCATAAAAAGTTTTAAAAAATTGGACCGTAATGGTCACGATTCGGGAGCATAGCTCAGCTGGTTTAGAGCATCTGCCTTACAAGCAGAGGGTCACAGGTTCGAATCCTGTTGCTCCCACAACTTTATAGATTAAAGTTTTCATAGTGTTTTTTTTAAGTGTTTTGGAGGTCTGCGAAAGCAGGGCTCTTTTTTATTTTGTAAAACCCTCATCCAATAGGCTTGTTAATAATCTATATAATTTGTACTTTCGCGTATTTATCCTACATAAATTTGACAAGAGATTCAGAGCGCAAACTCTGTAATAAGAAATATTTCTGATAAGATGAGCTGTAATAATTTTGGTTTGATAGGAGTGGCTGGCTATATAGCACCCCGCCACTTGCGTGCTATAAAGGATACAGGTAACAACCTGGTGGCAGCATATGATAAGTTTGACAGCGTGGGCATTATGGACAGTTACTTTCCTGAAGCCTCTTTTTTTACTGAACATGAGCAGTTTGACAGATTTTGTAATAAGATAAGAGGTACAGAAAAGAATATAGACTGGTACTCAATTTGTACTCCTAACCATACTCATGATGCCTTTATAAGATATGGTTTGAGATTGGGGGCAAATGTTATTTGTGAGAAGCCAGTTGTTTTGAATCCCCATAATATTGATGCTTTGCTTAAGGTTGAGGAGGAGACAGGATGCAAGGCTTACAATATTCTCCAGCTCAGATTGCACGACTCTATTGTGGCTCTAAAAAAGAGGATTGAGGAGGGACCTGCAGACAAGATATATGATGTTGATCTCACTTATATCACTTCAAGGGGAAACTGGTATTATACATCATGGAAAGGTGATGTTCACAAGAGCGGAGGCGTTGCCACCAATATCGGTGTCCATTTTTATGATATGCTCCAGTGGATATTTGGTCCGGTAACAGAGAATATTGTTCATGTAATGAGTCACGACAGGGTTGCAGGTTATCTTGGTCTCAAAAGGGCAAGGGTGCGTTACTTCTTAAGTATTAATGCCGATAATCTGCCTGAGAATGCGGTGCAGGGAGAGAAACGTACATATAGGACAATTATGATTGACGGCTCTGAGTTTGAGTTCAGTGAAGGATTTACAGAGTTGCATACAAAGAGCTATCAGGAGATTCTTGCTGGAAGAGGCTTCAGGATAGCAGAAGCAAGAAACTGCATTGAAATTGTCAGCAATATAAGGAATTCCACTCCTATAGGTTTGAAAGGAGATTATCATCCGTTGGCAAAGTTGCCATTGGTTCCACATCCGTTTGGCTGGTAGAGTGCCCTTTGTTGGCAATGATGGTTTGCAATAGTATTTCAAGTGTGTAAGGTATGAAGATTCAGATGGTTGACCTAAATGGGCAGTATCAAAGGATAAAACCTCAAATTGATGAGGCAATAGCTTCTGTAATAAATAGTTGTGCTTTTATTAATGGCCCGCAGGTAAAGGAGTTTGCGGAGCATCTTCAGAAGTACCTGGGGGTAAGGCATGTGATACCTTGCGCAAATGGTACAGATGCATTGCAGATTGCTCTCATGGCCATAGGACTCAAACCCGGTGATGAGGTTATTGTGCCTGCATTCACCTATGTGGCAACTGCAGAGGTAATAGGACTTCTTGGACTTACACCTGTTATGGTGGATGTGGATCCAAGAACATTTAACATTACTCCCCAAAATATAGAAAAGGGCCTTACATCAAGAACAAAGGCAATTGTACCGGTGCATCTTTTTGGTCAGAGTTGCAATATGGAGCCGATTATGGAGTTTGCCCAAAAGCATAATCTCTATGTTATTGAGGATAATGCCCAGGCTCTGGGAGGTGAATATCTTATGCATTCCGCTCATTCAGATGCAGATAGCTTGCCGGTGCCCAAAAAGACAGGAACTATGGGTCATATAGGGTGCACATCATTTTTCCCTTCCAAAAATCTTGGCTGTTACGGCGATGGTGGTGCTATGATGACAAATGATGATGAATTGGCTGAAAAGATGCGCATGATAGCAAACCATGGTCAGCGCGTAAAATATCATCACTCTGTAATAGGATGCAATTCAAGACTTGATACCATACAGGCTGCAATATTGGATGTGAAGTTGGCAAGATTAGATGAGTATTGTGAGGCAAGGCGCAAAGCTGCCAGCTATTACACCCAAAAACTCTCAGCATTTGATCCCGACGGCAAATTTTTCCTTACCCCATATGAGTCTGCAGCTGCAGAAAAGGGATCAGGAGTGCCGGTCAATTACAAATCGCATGTGTATCACCAGTATACCCTTATAATCAATAATGGGAATTATGCGGTTTCTGCTCCATATAGTACATCTCTTTCAACCAGAGATGCCCTAAAAGAGTATCTTGCAGAGAATGGTGTGCCAAGCATGGTCTACTATCCTCTTCCATTGCAGGAGCAGGAAGCGTTCAAGGGTATAACTGTGGCCGCCGAAGAGTTGGATGTGGCAAAGGATTTGTCGGGAAGAGTATTGTCATTGCCTATGCATACTGAATTGACGGAAGAGGTGCAGGATTATATTATAGATAAGATTAAGAGTTTTTTTATAGCAGATGATAAGAATGTATAAGAGTTTGGTGAATAAGGAGAGCAAACTTGCGGTAATAGGTTTGGGGTATGTAGGTCTGCCTCTTGCTTTGGAGTTTGCCGGCAAGTTGAAAGTGATTGGTTATGATATAAATGAAGAGAGACTTCAAAAAATGCGTGAAGGCTCTGATCCTTGTGGGGAGCTTGCGGATGAAGCATTTGAAGGAAAAGATATAGAGTTTACCTCCTCTCTTGATGTTCTGGGACAGGCAAACTTTTATGTTGTGGCGGTTCCAACTCCTATTGATGAGCATAACAAGCCCGATCTGTCGCCGTTGGTTGGAGCAACAAAAACTGTTGCAAAGGTATTGAAGAGAGGTGATTATGTTGTATATGAATCAACTGTTTATCCGGGTTGTACAGAGGAGGATTGTTTGCCTCTGCTTGAAAAGATCAGCGGTCTCAAAGTTGGAGAGGATTTTAAGATAGGATACTCTCCAGAGCGTATCAATCCTGGAGAGAAGGTTCATACATTGCCAAATACCATAAAGATAGTATCTGGTTGTGACAGTGAGTCGTTGGACACCATTGCAAAAGTTTATGAACTGGTTGTAAGGCCAGGTGTTCACAGGGCACCAAGCATAAAGGTGGCAGAGGCTGCAAAAATTATTGAGAATACACAGCGTGATGTAAATATAGCCTTGATGAATGAGCTTTCAATAATTTTTGGACGTATTGGAATAAACACATACGATGTGCTTGAGGCGGCAGGAACAAAATGGAACTTTTTGAAATTCTATCCCGGACTTGTAGGAGGGCACTGTATAGGTGTTGACCCTTACTATCTTGTGCATAAGGCTGCCCAGAAAAAGTACCATCCGCAGATAATATCCGCAGGACGTTTTATAAATGATACAATGGGCGGGTATATAGCAAAGAAGCTTGTAAAGAGACTCATCTCATTGGGGGTTGGAAGTATGGATGCCAGATTTCTTGTGCTGGGAATTACCTTTAAGGAGAATGTGGCAGACATAAGAAATACCAAGGTAATGGATATAGTCAATGAACTGAAGGATTATGGATGCAGTGTGGACATTACAGATTCAAGGGCAGATAAAGATGAAGTGAGCAGGGAGTATGGCGTTGGCCTGGTAGATTTTGATAAGTTACAGAAGAGTCACTACGATGCGGTAATAGTGGCTGTTGCCCATGATGAATATAAAGAGTTGGACGAGGAGTTCTATAAATCGCTTATGAGGGATATGCCTAATGGGGTACTTGCCGATATTAAAGGTTTGTACAGAAACCGTATAAAAGAGTTGAATTACTGGAGCCTGTAATTATTAGTAGCTATGAGTCGGACAGAGAATTCAAATGAGGACTATTTTGCTCATCCTACGGCAGTTATAGATGAGGGCTGCAATATAGGTGCAGGCAGCAGAATATGGCATTTTTCCCATATAATGGAAGGTTCCGTTTTAGGTGAGAATTGCAATATAGGACAGAATGTGGTTATATCACCGGGTGTGGTTCTGGGAAGGAATGTGAAGGTGCAGAACAATGTGAGTGTTTATACAGGAGTTACCTGTGAAGATGATGTGTTTCTTGGCCCATCCTGTGTTTTCACTAATGTAATCAATCCGAGAAGTGCGGTAAACAGAAGAGACCAGTATGCTTCTACCCATGTTGGAAAAGGTGCAACTATAGGTGCAAATGCAACAATAGTGTGTGGCCATGATATTGGAGAGTATGCCTTTATTGGTGCTGGGGCTGTGGTTACCAAAAGTGTCCCTCCTTATGCAATGCTTGTTGGCAATCCGGCGCGTTTGAGAGGATGGATGAGCCGTAACGGTTGCAAATTGAAGTTTGACGGAAGTGGTAATGCAGAGCCGGCTTATGCTGTATGCAGCGAGACGGGAGAAAAATATGAGCTATTTGGAGGTGAAGTTAAATTTTTAGGAAAAGAGTAAGATGATTTTAAAAAGATGCTTTAAAACAACAGTTTTGCTTTCTGTATGCCTGTTGGTTCATTCAACTCTTTCGGCTCAGATAGCAGGAGAGCCGCTTAAGTCGGCCAAAAGATTCTACCGGATAGCAAAAACGGAGGGAAACCGGATAAACGTTAAAGTAAACTCCCTTTTACTTGTGGGTATTGTAAATCCGGCTGTTGAGTTTAAGGTAATGAAACATTTTACTCTGCAGACAGAGGCTTTTGGGGCGTTTTATACTACCGATTTTTTGGGCACAGGCAAACCCTTTGTACTTGGAGCAGGTTTTCTTGAGTTCAGATACTATCCAAGAGTAGCCTTCAGTGGCTTTTATCTGGCTCCAAATGTGGGATATGGAGTTTACAAGCTGAATAAAGGTTTGGTGTTGAGGTATACCGACACATATAAAAATGACAGTTTTCAGGTTGGAAGTAATGTTATGGCTGGTATAACCATTGGTTACCAATGGAATATAGATAATCACTGGTCGCTTGAAGTTACGTGGGGTGGAGGATTCCAGCACTCTGTGTATCAGGGATTCAGCAGAAAGAGCAAAGATGAGCCATACGTTATGTATGTAGACCGCAACGCAAGCGCAGAGTGGCCGCCGCTATATAAAGGAGGTCTCTTTTTAGGCTATAGATTTTAATGATTTTTATCCCGACAGATAGATTATGAAAGGAATTGTTTTGGCAGGAGGTTCAGGAACACGTTTGTACCCTATAACCAAAGGGGTAAGCAAGCAGTTGTTGCCGGTATTTGACAAACCTATGATATATTATCCCGTTTCTGTGCTTATGCTGGCAGGTATAAGGGATATTCTTATTATTACAACTCCAGATGATGCTCCGGCATTCCAACGTCTGCTTGGAGATGGATCTGATTATGGAATTAACCTCTCTTATGCAGTACAGCCACGTCCGGAGGGCTTGGCTCAGGCATTCATTATAGGAAAAGATTTTATTGGCAACGACAGTGTCTGTCTTGTTCTGGGAGACAATATCTTCTATGGAAGCGGATTTACAGCAAAACTTAGGGAAGCTGTGTCAGATGCGGAGAATAGGGGATTGGCTACAATTTTCGGTTATTGGGTAAGTGATCCGCAAAGATATGGTGTGGCTGAATTTGATTCTGATGGCAAATGTCTGGGTATAGAGGAGAAGCCTCAGAATCCAAAATCAAACTATGCTGTTGTAGGACTCTATTTTTATCCGAATAAGGTAGTGGGTGTTGCTGAAAATGTTAAGCCGTCGGGAAGGGGAGAGTTGGAGATAACTTCTGTAAATCAGAGTTTTCTGGAGAGTGATGAGTTGAAGGTACAGCTTTTGGGCAGGGGATTTGCCTGGTTGGATACCGGAACGCACGACTCTTTGAGTGAGGCTTCTACATTTATAGAGGTTATTGAGAAGCGTCAGGGTTTGAAGATTGCATGTCTTGAAGCGATTGCTTACAGATACGGCTGGATAACTGAGGAGAAGCTCAGGGAGGTTGCAGCTCCAATGATAAAGAATCAGTATGGTCAATATCTTATAAATCTGATAGAGAGAACAAAGGTAGAGTAGTTATGGAGGTAATAAAGACAGCTTTGGATGGTGTGGTTATAATAGAACCAAGAATATTTGGAGATTCAAGAGGCTACTTCTTTGAAAGCTTCAATCAGAAAGAGTTTGCAGAGAAGGTGTTGGGCTTGGAGTATGATCATGCCGAAGGTTCTCATTTTGTGCAGGATAATGAGAGCAGAAGCTGCTATGGCGTTGTTAGGGGACTCCATTTTCAGAAGCCGCCACATGCTCAGGCAAAGCTTGTAAGAGTTATTGAGGGCAGGGTGTTGGATGTTGCTGTTGATATCAGAAAAGGCTCTCCTACATACGGCAAACATGTGGCTGTAGAACTGTCGGGAGAAAATCATAAGCAACTCTATATACCAAGGGGTTTTGCCCACGGCTTTTCTGTATTGAGTGAAGTGGCAGTTCTGCAGTATAAGTGCGATAATATGTATGCTCCCAATTCAGAGGGCGCTATAATCTGGAATGATAAAAACTTGGCAATAGAGTGGGGGATAGAGCCTCACAAGGTGGTATTGAGTGAGAAGGATATGAAACACATGGGATTTGCAGAACTTGACTCTCCTTTTGATTATAATGTAAAATAGGTGTTATGTGCAGAATACTTGTAACAGGTGCTAATGGACAGTTGGGTAGCTGGATGTGCAATCTGGCTGGGGAAGATGATAATTTTATCTTCTCCGATTTGTTGGAGAGCCAGGATTTGTCGGCAGGCAGGAGGAGTGTGCGCCGATATGAGAGTCTCGATATTACCGATGCCAAGGGTGTGGATTCTCTTGTAAGAAGAGAGGATATAAAGGTTATTGTAAATTGTGCAGCATATACCAATGTAGATGGAGCAGAGGATAATTATGATCTTGCGGAGGCTTTGAATGCTACGGCTGTAAGGAATTTGGCAGAGTCGGTGAAGGGCGTTGGAGGTTTGCTTGTGCATATATCGACCGATTATGTCTTTGGCGGCAACAAATGCAATACTCCCTGCACGGAGGAGACTCCTGCAAATCCTACAGGTATATATGGAGTTACAAAGTTGCATGGCGAAGACGCTGTTAAGGCGTCCGGTTGTGATTATGTGATAATACGTACGTCGTGGTTATATAGCGAGTATGGCAAAAACTTCCTTAAGACAATGTTGGATCTTACATCAGATGAGGCTCTGGATGCAAGGGTGGCAGCCGGTAAAACTGCCGGTATTAATGTTGTGATTGATCAGATTGGAACTCCTACCTATGCCAAAGATCTGGCAAAAGCCATCTTGCATATAGTTGAAGATTATAATCAATATTTGATGAAGTTGGCAGATTGCTCCAATATGGAACCTGTTGCAGGGTATCCTAAATGCGGAGTCTACCACTTCTCAAACGAGGGGGTAACATCGTGGTTCGATTTTGCCAGAATGATTGCGGCACTAGCGGGGAACAACAATTGTCCTATAACCCCCTGCAGAAGCAGCGAGTTCCCAAGTAAGGTTGTAAGACCAAGCTACTCTGTACTTGACAAGAGTAAAATCAAGCAGAGTTTTGGTGTAGAGATTCCTTATTGGAGAGACTCATTGGAGAGATGCATCTGCAATCTTAAGAAGTAATGTCTCCATTACAGCATCTCAAGCTCTTCCATCCATACTCTTGAGCAGGCATCGCTCGGCATCTGCCACTCTCCGCGTGGCGATAGCCCTACACTGCCAACTTTAGGGCCGTCGGGAAGACAACTTCTCTTGAACTGCATATTAAAGAAGCGTCTGATGCAGGTTGTAAGCCATTTTTTAATGGTAATATCGTCATACACTCCGGCAAAGCTCCCTTTGGCAAGGAAGTATATTTTCTCTGGAGATGCGCCGTGTCTCAATAGATGGTAAAGGAAGAAGTCGTGCAGCTCATATGGCCCTACAAGGTCTTCTGTCTTCTGTTTGATATTGCCCTTTTCATCGGCAGGAATAAGCTCCGGACTAATAGGGGTATCAACTATATCAAGCAGGGTCTTGCCGGTGTGCTCATCACTTCTATATTTTGCAACCCATGAAACCAGATATTTTACAAGAGTCTTTGGTATATCTGCGTTTACTCCATACATGCTCATGTGGTCACCATTATATGTGGCCCATCCCAAAGCAAGTTCGGAGAAGTCGCCCGTTCCAATTACCATACCGTTTATCTGGTTTGAAATATCCATAAGTATTTGGGTGCGTTCACGTGCCTGGGCATTCTCATAAACAACATTATGGTTTGTCACATCATGACCTATATCCTTGAAGTGCTGGATGCAGGCCTCTTTTATAGGTATCTCCCTAAATGTTACACCCAATGAATTTATAAGGTCTACAGCATTGTTGTATGTGCGGTCTGTTGTTCCAAAACCGGGCATAGTCACTGCAACAATACCGCTGCGTGGGATTTTAAGGGCATCAAAAGTCTGTACCGCAACAAGCAGCGCCAATGTTGAGTCCAATCCTCCCGATATTCCTATAACAGCATTTTTGCAATTTGTGTGCACCATTCTTTTTGCAAGTCCGGCAACTTGAATGTTGAAAATCTCCTCACACTCCTTATCCATCTCCTCACCTTTTGGAACAAATGGGAGCGCGTCATATACTCTTCCAATTGAGGAGTCCGACTCTTCATTTATATCATTTCCAATCTTTACAATTCTATACTCCCGTTCACTCAGATTGTTGTAAAACCCATTCACCATTCTGTCGTGATCGAGATATTCAATATCTATATCGCTTATGATAAGCTGCTCCTCCATTGTAAAACGTGGCGACTCTGCCAATATCTTTCCATTTTCTGCAATAACTGCATTTCCTGCAAATACAGAGTCGGTAGAGGATTCTCCAAATCCAGCAGATGCATATACGTATCCCGACAGACATCTTGCAGACTGATTGGCAATGAGATTTTTAATGTATTCATATTTCCCTATCTCTTCTGTATTGGCTGCTGTGTTGAAAATGATTTGAGCCCCATTTTGGGTATGATATGAACTTTGTGGAATTGTTGCCCAAAGATCAGAAGATATTTCAACACCAAAAGTGATTTTTGCACTGCCGTTGGCCGCAGACTGATTGTAGCTGTTTTGTCTGAATATGAGGTCTGCACCCATAGGAACCTCTTGACCGCAAACAGTTATTGTATCATCATTAAGTTGCCATGCCGGAGTAAACCACCTTGTTTCATTTGACTCTCTTTTATTTGTCAGGTAATGTTTTGGCACTACTCCATAAATCTCTCCCTGACCAAATACCACAGCCGCATCAATCAGCTGGTTGCCACTATTGAGCGGCATACCCAATATAACTGTAATATTCAGATCTGAAGTCTCTCCCAAAAGTTGCGAAAGAGACTCTTGGGCGCTCTCTAAAAGTTTTGCCTGATGGAACAGATCACCGCAACTGTATGCTGTAACTGCGAGTTCTGGGAATACTATAATTTCAACACCTTTACTCTCTGCAATTTTTATCTGCGATATAATATGCTCTGTATTATATATACAATCTGCTACCTTTACCTGTGGAACTGCAGCTGCAACCTTAATGAAGCCAAAATCTGCCATATATTTTATCTTATTGAAAATGTTATGCAATCAACAAAAATAGTAAAATGATGGTTAAATTGTACTAAAATTAATATAATTTTGTAGGTGGAATCCATTATCTACAAAATGATTATTCACTTACTATTTAAATATTAACGTAAAATCCAATATAATGAGAAAGCTATTTTTATTTGTTATTATAATGATGTTGGCGGCTTCAACATCGGTATGGGCGCAAAAGAGATCAAAAATAGAGAAGCAGCTGGAGGAACTTGGACTTCTTAATGTTGCAGAAGAGATTCCGGGCGTTGAGGTTTATATGGTCTATGCAACCCCTTACAACTTTATGGGAAGAGTCCTTTATGATGAGTTGGATGAGGCATATCTCGTACCTCAGGCGATGGAGATGCTGAAAAAGGCGAATGAATATTTGAGAAAGAGAAGAATGGATCTTCATCTGGTTGTATATGATGCTGCCCGTCCACGTTCAATTCAGGAGCAGATGTGGAAAGTTGTTGAGGGTACAGACCTTGAAGATTTTGTGGCAAACCCTCATAAAAGGGGAGGAGGCCCTCACAATTTTGGTATAGCGGTAGATGTTACACTTGTAGATTGTACAGGACATCCTATTCCAATGGGTTCTGAATATGACTATTTTGGCGACAGATCCCGTTCAGATATGGAGCAGGAGCTATTTGAAAATGGAGAAATTACACGCAGGGAACTCTTGAACCGCAGGTTGCTGAGAGAGGTTATGACCTATGCCGGATGGATTGTAGAACCCTCTGAGTGGTGGCACTTCAATGCAATGCCAACTGCTGAAGCTCGTGAGAAACTTCCTGTAATAAAATAATTGATATGAAAAGAGGTTGGTTTGTTGAATCGTGTATAATTGCACTCTCTGTAATTATACTTGCGTTTTGCCTGAAGGCAGGTATAGACAATTTTGTAAACAAGGAGAGAATTGTTAGCGTTAAGGGTTTGGCCGAGGTAGAAGTGCCGGCAGACAAGGTTATCTGGCCAATTATTTTCAGTGAAATGGGAAATGATCTTCCCGGTCTGTACAACAAGATAAGCTCTACAGCCGGAAAAGTTACCAATTACCTTATAAAGAATGGAATTGCAGAGTCTGAGTTCTCGTCAGATGCTCCCAAGGCCGTTGACTTGCAGGCTGAGCGTTACCTTACCCAACAAAAACCATACAGGTATATTGTAACAATGGTAATTACGGTAAC
>JAFZFL010000175.1 GCA_017555925.1 Bacteroidales bacterium
AGCGGTCTAATAACCTATATGCGTACCGACTCCACCAACCTTTCTGAACTTGCCATCAATACAGTAAAGCAGGCCATTACTGAAAACTTTGGAGCAGAATACTCTAAAGTAAGAACTTATAAGACAAAGAGCAAAGGTGCGCAGGAGGCCCACGAAGCCATAAGGCCTACATACCCGGCCAACAAGACTATAGAGGGTACTCCTCAAGAGAAGAGACTCTACTCTCTAATATGGAAACGCACTGTTGCATCACAGATGGCAGATGCCAAACTTGAGAAGACCGACATTACAATTGCAGGAAGCAACTTTACAGAGCGCTTCATTTCTCAAGCTGAGCAGGTTGTTTTTGACGGATTTCTTAAACTATACCTTGAGAGCAAGGATGACGAACTCGACAACGAGGATGAGAACCAGCTTCTGCCTGTGCTTGACGTAAACGAGCAGCTTGACAATCTTAACATTACTGCAACCCAACGTTTCACCCAACGTCCTCCCCGATATAACGATGCAAGCCTCATAGACAAACTTGAGAAACTTGGAATAGGACGCCCTTCAACATATGCTCCAACCATTGAGACAATCAAGAACAGGGGCTACGTCTCTACTGAAGACCGCGAAGGCACAACAAGAGAGTATACACAACTCATCCTGAAAGATGGCAACATAACAGAGACCACCATTGCTGAGAAGGTTGGCACCGAGAAGAAAAAGCTCTTCCCACAAGATATTGGCATTCTTGTAACTGACTATCTTGCCAAAAACTTTGAGAATATCCTTGACTATGGTTTCACAGCAAAAGTGGAAGATGATTTTGACAAGATTGCTGCAGGCAAACTTGTCTGGAACGAGATGATTAAAGAGTTCTATTCAGATTTCCATATTCAGGTGGAAAGTTCACTCAAGGACACATCCCATAAAAATGCAGAACGTACTCTTGGAACAGATCCAAAAAGTGGAAAGACTCTTGTTGTACGATTGGGAAAATTTGGACCTTTAGTACAAAAAGGAGAGAATGATGATCCCGACAAACAGTTTGCAGGACTCCCTAAAGACAAACTTATTGAGACAATAACCTTGGAGGAGGCGTGCCAGCTATTCGAGTTGCCGCGCACAGTGGGCGAAATTGAAGGCAAAACCGTTGTTGCATCTGTAGGAAGATTTGGCCCGTACATCAGATATAACAGCAAGTTCATTTCACTGGGCAAGCTGTACAGTCCATACACCATTACCATAGAGGAGGCGGCCAAACTCATTGAAGATCATAATAAAAAAGAGGCCGAAAAGTTCATAATGAATTTCCCTGATGCCGATATTGAAGTGCTTAACGGCAGGTTTGGCGCATATATCAAACATGGAGGCGAGAACTTCAAAATTCCAAAGGAGACCAATGCCAGGGAGCTTACTCTTGAGGATTGCCTCAATATTATAAAGAGTGTAAAACCGTCGGGAAGCTCAAAGAAAAGGGGCGTCAAAAGCAAATAGAAAGTTTTCAGATATTTATGAAGGGTAATATATGTTTTGAGGAGATTTCTGCAGGCGCAATATCTCCTCAAATGCCTTATTGTAAGGCCGTAATAGTGAATATAGGTGAAACAAAAAGGGTTCTTGCCCATCTGCACGAGCTCTATACGTCACAAGATTATAGAGTCTTTGTTGTAAATGTTACGCCATCAAAACTTAAAGCAACTCTCGACAGGTGTAAAGAGGCTGGAGTGGTTGCAATTGTAAATTGCGGCAAAGAGCTTCCACAAGTGCCTGCATGGCATCCACAATTGCCATATAACGGAGCAATTTTATTGCCCGGCGAAAGCAATTCCAATAGAGAGATGCTTGATTTCATTGCCGGTGACCCTTTTGCCAGATCTTTTTCCACTATTGGATATCAGGGCTATAGAATTAATTATCAAACACTTTTACCACTACAGAAAAGATACTTTGAAGAGATGAGGTTAGGTGCCATAAGGGATAATCTTACACTTGCAGAGCCTCTTGTAAGAGAGTGTTGCCATGCATTCGTTGATATGAGGAGCGTAAGATTTTCAGACTATCCATACTCAAATGGTGCAAATCCAAACGGCATGTATGCCGAAGAGCTATGCTCCATTGCAAGGTATATTGGCATGTCCTGCAATTTGAAATCTGTATTTATATATGGCCAAGATTTGGAGGACAATTCACTTACAGTTTGTAACAAGCTGATTGCAGAGGTTATATGGCATATTTGCGAGGGTATTGTTTCAAACATATATGAAAACCCTGAGAAAGAGAAGAATAGCGATTGTTTTGAGAATAAAATGGTAAGTCTTGGTGATGAGGGACATGATATCTCATTTACAACAAGTTGCAATACAGGAAGATGGTGGATGGAGATACCATCGGCAAATGGTGAAATCAGATACGTTCCATGCTCAATTGATGACTATAAAACGGCCTGCTCGGGGGAAATTCCCTTAAGGTGGTTGTTTTTTTATCAAAAATATAGCTTATAATAGAAAATTTTTTTATTTTTGTTGCTTTAAAATTAAAAATTGTAAGCAATGTCTAAGTATCAAATTGACGAAACAGATCAGAAGATCCTCTCATTCCTTGTTAAGAACGCCAGAATGCCATTTTTGGAGATAGCCCGTGAGTGTGGAGTTTCAGGTGCAGCCATACACCAGCGTGTTAAAAAGATGGAGTCTTTGGGTATTATTACAGGATCACGTCTTTTGGTAAAGCCACAGACCTTAGGTCTGAATGTTTGTGCATTTGTTCAGGTGAGCCTTTCTGAAGCAAATAAATATCCGCAAGTTATTGATGCCCTTAAAAAAATATCAGAGGTTGTCGAGTGCCACTTTGTAACAGGAAAACACTCCCTGCTTTTGAAAATTTACTGCTTCAACCACGATCACTTGATGGAGATTCTTATCAACACAATACAGAATATTCCATCTGTCCAGCAGACAGAGACATTAATATCTCTTGATCAGGCAATTGAGAGACAAGTGTGGGTTAAGGATTATGCAAACAAAAAGGGCGGTCCTATAAGACAGATCGGCAATTTAGAATAATCTCCCCCATACGCAAATCTTCGGGAGTCGTAATTTTTATATTAAAGCGGCTTCCTTCACTGAATACAACCTTATAACCCTTACTCTCCACTACAGATGCATCATCTGTAAACTCAGGAGAGTAAGCTTGTTTATAAGCCTCCTTCAAAAGTGTAGAGTCAAATACCTGCGGCGTCTGTACAAAAAGATAGTCATCCCTGTTTACACAATCTGCGCCAACGGTATATCCTTCATTATCATACACTTTCTTTCTCATAGACTCTATTGAAGGCATTACAGGAATTACTCCTGCAGCACCAGCCTCCTTAAAGTTGTATTCAAGCAGCTTTTTAAGCATCTCCTCAGGAACAAATGGACGCACTCCGTCATGTACTGCCACTACTGCCCCGTCGGGAACAAAAGCCAATGCATTCCTTACCGAATGGAACCTGGTCAGGCCTCCGGTTACAAGGGTATGCCTGAACCAGAGATTGTTATCTACACAGTACTTTTTCCAGTACTCTTTATACTCACTTGGCAATACCAGAATTATCTCTACATCAAAGGGTAATGAACGGAACATCTCTATTGTACGAAGAAGAATGGGTTGACCTCCTATCTCAAGAAACTGCTTTGCAATATCACCTCCCATACGTTTTCCTGTCCCACCTGCCGTAATTATAGCAAACACTCTTGTTTTCATAACATTACACTATTTAAAAATTATTTTGATATTTAACGCAAAAATTTATTAAAAATAGCATATTATTTTCTAATTTTACAAAAATTTTTTTACCACTTATTTACATAGATAATATGCAGACAATCAGAGAAATAAAGAGAGCCCTCATCTCGGTTTACTACAAAGATGGGCTAGATGATATAGTAAAGGAATTGGCTAAAGGCGGTGTTGAAATTCTATCAACAGGCGGAACTTATGATTTTATCCAGAAACTAGGTGTTCCTGTAAAGAGTGTAGAATCAGTTACAGGTTATCCGTCTATCCTTGGCGGTAGGGTAAAGACTCTGCACCCAAAAGTATTTGGAGGC
>JAFZFL010000176.1 GCA_017555925.1 Bacteroidales bacterium
AATGATGAATAGATATAAACTCATGAATTCCAATGGTGTAACAAGAGCAGTTCTACTTGTTGCCACAATGTTTGCAATTGTTCAGACAATGAATGCACAACAGCGGATAGACCCTACTGTTGAAGTGGAGAAGGAGTTTGACAGTAAAATGACAAATATTGTTAAGACACCTCTTAACACTGCCATTCCCGATTCGCTCACATCTTTTAACCTGGATTTCAACTATTCCATTTTTGACAAGCCGTACAAGGATCTGTACGAATTCTCACCTCTTCCATCTGCAAAACTGCAGAGCAGCATACAGGAAAAATATCCTGTTCTGATGGCAAAGGCGGGGATAGGGTATCAATTATCTCCAATTGGTGAAATATATTACCAACCCGAACTGGGCAGGAGCAACAGACTCTCTTTAAAGGCTTATTACGACGGTTACTTTGGAAAGAATTATGTTTGGGGAACAGATAAAAACGGAACTGCAGGCAAAATCAGGGGTGCAAAAGTTGCAGTATCAGACACTGTTTATGGAGCAGGAGCCAATTATGGCCACAACTGGGAAAATACATTTTTCAACCTTGGACTCGATTACACCGGCAACAGTTACACCAATTACGGATTTTCAGAGGAGCGGTGGGAAGAGGCCATCTCTTCTGGAGAAGCTGTTGGAGAGAGAGAGTATATGAAAGAGAACTACAGGAATAAATACAGGCAGATAACAGCCTCTTCAAGTATTGGTTCTATTGACTCATATAACAGAAGAGCAAGATTCAACTACCTGGCAAATCTCTCATTCAAAAACACACTCTACAATCCTGCAGAATATGCCATAAGAGAGAACCTGTTATGTGCAAATGGCCATATATCTCCTGCATTCAGCAGATTCAGCAGATTTACACTTGAAATAAATTCAGAAAATATCTTTTTGGAGTCGGATAATAATGCAAGGTCAAGCTACGGTATATTTGACGTCATTCCCTCTTTTACCTGGAATAAAAAGAGATTTAGGCTCCAGGTTGGCATAAAGCTGTCGGGAAAATACAAAAACGGCACAAATGCGAGTGATGCTGACAAATACCACAACTACCTCTTTGCTGCAGTGGATTTTTCATACAACATCTTAAAAAACAATTTGTGGTTCTACGCAAATATCGACGGCAAAAACAACATTAACAGCTACTCTTCAATTTTGGAGGAGAACAAATGGATAGATCCGCATACTGGACTTAAAACAAGTTCAATGCCCATTATCATAAATGCCGGAATAAAGGGAAAATTCGTCAATAAGTTTGGCTATGATGCTTATGTGAAGTTTGTTGTTCACAAAGGATTGCAGCAATATGCCTACATTCCGTGGGATGAAAATAATGCAAAATACAATACCCTCTCAACCATATATTCCAACTGCAACGAACTCACTTTTGGTGCAACCCTTAACTGGAAGAGCAAAGATTTGGAGGCCGGTACAACAATTGAATACTCAAACTATTCAAATAACAGGGAGAGTTCACTGGTCTTCATCCACCAGCCGCTTGGATACCCACCTTTCAAATGGGACATTTACGCCACATACAATTTGCGCGAACGTCTGTACGCAGGCATATCTGCAAAATACAGAAGCAAATGCGAATCTTATTGGGGATATAAATACACTTTATACCCGATATATACATACATCGATTCATATCTTGATCTGGCCTTTACTTTGAGGTATGTGATAAACAACAATTTTTCTGTTTTTGCAAATGGAGAAAATCTCTTGAATGACCAGATTGCATACCTTCCGCTATACATAGAAAAAGGGATAAGTTTTACCGCCGGGCTATTGGTTAAATTCTGATTTTTTAGTATCTTCGCACGTTTAAAAACTTTAAGAAACAATGAGTGAACTAGAGAAAGATAACGTAGCGAACAACGGGGGCTATTCGGCAGATAGTATTCAGGTTCTGGAGGGTTTGGAAGCCGTAAGAAAACGCCCTTCAATGTATATTGGAGATGTTGGATCAAGAGGCTTGCACCACTTGGTTTACGAGGTGGTGGACAACTCAATAGATGAAGCTCTTGCAGGCTATTGTACAGACATTAACGTAATAATAAATAAAGACAACTCTATTACAGTAAAGGATAACGGACGCGGTATTCCTACCGGAATCCATGAGAAAGAGGGACGCAGTGCTCTTGAGGTTGTACTTACAGTGCTTCATGCCGGCGGTAAATTCAGCAAAGACAGCTATAAAGTTTCAGGCGGTCTGCATGGCGTGGGTGTATCTTGTGTCAATGCCCTTTCAACCCATCTTACTGCCGAAATTCACAGGGAAGGCAAAATCTTTGTTCAGGAGTTTGAGCGTGGTGTTCCAAAATACCCTGTAAAGGTAGTGGGTGAGGCTCAGGATACTGGAACAATCATCACATTCAAACCGGATGCTGAGATATTCACAGCTTCAACTATCTATCATTACGATATACTTGCAACAAGATTGAGAGAGCTTGCATTCCTCAACAAAGGCATCAAACTTACCCTTACAGACACACGTGTGGAGGAGATTGAGCAGGATGAGACAGAAAATGAGGAGGCAAAAGTGAATGAGCGCTCAGAGACATTCTTCTCGGAGAAGGGTCTTATTGAGTTTGTCTCTTATCTTGACGGAACTCGCGAAAAGCTCACAGAGAACCCTATATGCCTTGAAACAGACAAGACAGGTATTCCAATTGAAATTGCAATGCAATACAATACAGGTTTCTCTGAAAACATACATTCTTACGTAAACAATATCAATACTATAGAGGGAGGTACCCACTTGAGCGGTTTCAGAAGGGGTCTTACATCTACCCTCAAATCTTTTGCTGAGAAAAACGGTTACCTTGCCAAACTTAAGTTTGATATTGACCCTGCAGATTTCCGAGAGGGTCTTACCGCTGTAATCTCAGTTAAAGTTGCAGAGCCTCAATTTGAGGGCCAGACAAAAACAAAACTCGGCAACAGCGAGGTTATGGCAGCTGTATCGCAGGCAACAAGCCATGCCCTTGAGATTTATCTTGAAGAGAACCCTAAAGATGCAAAGAGCATAATTGACAAGGTCATTCTTGCTGCAACTGCACGTCATGCGGCTCGTAAAGCCAGAGAGCTTGTACAACGCAAAACCGTAATGTCAGGTGCAGGACTTCCGGGCAAGCTTGCAGATTGTTCAGAAAGAGACCCTGAAAAGTGTGAAATATTCCTTGTGGAGGGAGACTCTGCAGGCGGAACTGCAAAAGCAGGCCGCGACAGAAGATTCCAGGCTATTCTTCCGTTAAGAGGTAAGATTCTTAATGTAGAGAAGGCAATGGACCACAAGATATTTGAGAATCAGGAGATTAGAAACATCTACACTGCATTGGGTGTTACAATAGGAACAGAAGAAGACAGCAAAGCCCTCAACTTAAGCAAATTACGTTACCACAAGGTTATTATCATGACGGATGCCGACGTGGACGGAAGCCACATTACAACACTTATCCTTACCTTCTTCTTCCGCCACATGCAGGATCTCATAAAGAATGGTTATGTATATTGTGCAACCCCTCCTCTATATCTTGTAAAGAAGGGTAAGACAGAACAGTATTGCTGGACAGATGAAGAGAGAAGAGCCATAGTCAATGAGCTTACAGGCGGCACAGAGAAGGGTGTTCATATTCAACGCTATAAAGGTTTGGGAGAGATGAACGATGTTCAGCTTTGGGATACTACAATGTGTCCTGAGAACCGTCTTTTAAGGCAAGTTACCATAGAAAATGCAGCTGAGGCCGATAGAATTTTCTCAATGCTTATGGGTGATGATGTGCCACCAAGAAGAGAGTTCATTGAACAGAATGCCAAATATGCAAACATTGATGCATAGCATTAGATCATATATCACATTTGCGATTCTCCTGCTTGAATTCATTGCAGGAGAAGCTTTTGTATTTGATTCAGCGGCAAGACCTTTCTTCTGGAAAGCCAATAGAGAGTCGAATTCGGAAGCAGTGCTTACCGACAGGCAAGCAAGCAGACGCCTTAAAAAGTGTACTGGAATAAAACCTGTAGACAACTCCTATTTTCAAGAGATCAGTTTTGCAGAGTATTCTGATGCTACAATTGAAAAGAGTTATAACCACTTTACACCAATCACCCCTATAGCGGATGAGATACTCTTTACCGGGTTCTCTGAACTTCCGGAAGAGTATGACATATGGAACAGCAGCATAAATCCATATAATGTTTCGCTTGTTGGAATGAAGGATACCATAATGATTGACGTGAGTAAATATTGTGCCCCATCCGTTAAGCACGTCACTTCAAACTTTGGTTTCAGAAAATGGCGTCACCATAATGGAATTGACTTGAAAGTACACAAAGGTGATACAATCAAATGTGCATTTGATGGAGTTGTGAGAGTCACCAGATATGACCGCAGAGGTTATGGATACTTTACAATTGTAAGGCACAATAATGGTCTGGAAACTATTTACGGCCACATGTCAAAATTCCTTGCCCAGGTTGGAGATACACTAAAGGCCGGCCAGGCGGTTGGAATGGGTGGAAACACAGGAAGATCAACAGGTTACCACCTTCACTTTGAGCTGAGGTATCTGGGTAATCCCATCAATCCCAATGATATAATTGACTTTGAGAAGCATAGTGCAAAAAATAGGGTATTTATCCTTACTGCCCAAAACTTCGAGTACAAAAAGGAGATTGACAAAATAAGATATTGGACAGTAAAGAGCGGTGACACACTTGGCAGAATTTCACAAAAGACAGGTGTTTCAATTTCCAAACTCTGCTCGCTTAACGGTATTACAAGAAAGACAATTCTCAGAATTGGAAGAAGAATCAGATATACCTAACAAATACAAATAGAGGATTTGTCGGGATGAAAAGAATAGTATTTAAACTAAAATAATAACCTAAAACCAATTAAAATGGATATTTTTGAAAGAATTAAAAAAGACGAAGGAGGTCCATTAGGACAGTACAGAAAAAGAGCCCACGGCTATTTTATGTTTCCTAAACTTGAGGGTGAAATTGGCCCATACATGACTTTCAACGGAAAGAAGGTGCTTGCTTGGACATTCAACAACTACCTTGGTCTTGCAAATGATCCTGAGGTTAGAAAAATTGATGCTGAGGCAGCTGCCAAATGGGGTCTTGCATACCCTATGGGTGCCAGAATGATGAGTGGCCACACTTCTCTTCATGAGCAATTGGAGAGAGAGTTGGCAGAGTTTGAGTGCAAGGAGGATGCATATCTTTTCAACTTTGGTTACCAGGGTATGATCTCAACAATCGATGCTCTTGTTACAAGACATGATGTTATCGTTTATGACTCTGAGGCTCATGCTTGTATTATGGACGGTGTACGTCTTCACATGGGACAAAGAATCGTTTACCCACACAATGATATTGAGAGATGTGAGAAGGCTCTTCAAAGAGCTACCAAACTAACCGAAAAAACAGGTGGTGGAATCCTTTTGATTACAGAGGGCGTATATGGTATGACAGGTGGTCTTGGACGTCTGGACCTTATCTGTAAACTTAAAGAGAAATATAACTTCAGAATATTGATTGACGATGCCCACGGTTTTGGATGTATGGGTCCTAACGGTAGAGGTACTTCTGAGCATTACGGTGTTATGGATCAAGTAGATTTGTACTTTGGTGCCTATGCCAAATCAATGGCCTGCATTGGCGGATTTGTTGCCGGCGACAAAGACATTATCAACTATTTGAGATACAACCTCCGTTCTCAAATCTATGCAAAATCTCTTCCTATGCCAATTGTTGAGGGTTGTTTGAAGAGATTGGACATCATTAGAAAAGGCCATGACAAACGCGAGAAGCTATTCAAGATTACCCGCGCTCTTCAGGATGGTTTGAGAGAGAGAGGTTTTGATATTGGAGTTGCAGAGGCCTGCATCACTCCTGTATTCATGAAGGGTGATGTTCCTGAGGCAACAAACATGCTTGTTGACCTTAGAGAAAGATTTGGCATTTTCTGCTCTTGTGTTGTATATCCGGTTGTACCTAAAGGCGTTATTATGTACCGTCTTATTCCAACTGCAATGCATGAGATGGAGCATGTTGAGTATACTCTTAACGCATTTGAGGCCGTTAAGAAAAAACTTGAGGCCGGTGAGTATAAAGCTACTGAAATTCAGGATAAGGCCATTCTTTAATAAAATTGATATACAGAGAGGGGTGGCATAAGGTCTCCCCTCTTTTTCTATATACTTACTCTAAAAAGCTTATTACAATGAAAGGAAAAGTAGCAATAGTTACAGGTGCAAGTTCCGGCATTGGTTTGGCTACCGCAAAGGAGTTTGCCTCAAGAGGCGCGAGTGTGGTACTTGCAGCCAGAAACACATCCAAGCTAGAGTCTGCAGTTGAGGAACTTAATGGCAAATATGGTAACGACGAAAAGGGAAAGAAGAGATTTATTGCAGTTACCGCCGACGTAAGCAAGGAGGAGGATTGCAAAAACCTTATAGAGCAGACAGCAAGTTACTTTGGCAAAATAGATATTCTTGTAAACAATGCCGGCATCTCCATGCGTGCAATGTTCAAAGATCTTGATCTTAAAGTAATAAAGAACCTTATGGATGTAAACTTCTGGGGCACAGTATTCTGTACCAAATATGCATTACCATATCTGCTTGAGACAAAGGGCTCCGTAGTTGGAGTAATATCAATAGCTGGATTCAAAGGTCTACCTGCACGTACAGGCTACTCATCATCCAAATTTGCTGTTTATGGATTCCTTGATACACTAAGAGTTGAGCATCTGCACGATGGTCTTCATGTTATGGTATTTGCTCCCGGCTTCACCACATCCAACATAAGGAATGTTGCTCTAACTGCAGATGGAAGCGCCCAGGGCGAAACTCCAAGAGATGAGGATAAAATGATGAGTGCAGAGGAGGTTGCAGCAAGAATGGCAAAAGGTATTATAAAGAGGAAAGCTCAAATTGTCCTTACCCCAATAGGCAACCTTACTGTATGGCTCAACAAATTCTTCCCTCGTCTTGTAGACAAACTGGAATACAATTATATGAAGAAAGAGCCAAATTCTCCATTGAAATAGACTGATTTGATTATAAAACAGAGATATTTGAACTATAAAGAAAGCACAACTATGAGAAAGATAGTATTTTTGGATGCAGACACTATTGGAGCAGATATTGACATGTCGCCCATCTCGTCCCTTGGCGAATATATAAGCTACCCTTTTACAACACCCCAGGAGGTGTTTGAAAGAATAAAAGATTGCGATGTTCTTATTGTAAACAAAGTCATTATGGGTAAAGAGCAAATAGATGCCGCTCAAAACCTCAAGTTGATTTGTGTTGCTGCAACAGGAACAAACAATATAGATATTCCTTATGCCAACAGCAAAGGCGTTATTGTAAAGAATGCTATCGGCTACTCAACAGATAGCGTTGTACAGATTACATTCTCCCTTGTAATGGCACTTGTAAATCAGATTGCATACTTTGATGATGCGGTAAAATCGGGCAAATACTCAAACGGCCGTCTGTTCACAGATGTATCAAAGGTATTCTGGCAACTTAAGGGTAAAAAATATGGAGTTGTAGGACTTGGAAACATTGGCTCACGCGTTGCTAAAATTGCAGAGGCATTTGGTATGGAGGTGGTATACTATCCTACAAGCGGCAAAGCCCATTCCGACGAATTTAAGGCAGTATCACTTGATGAACTTATGAAAGAGTGCGACATAGTATCTATACATGCACCTCTAAATGAGCGCACAAACGACCTTATAAAATATGAGCACTTGAAACAGATGAAAAAGAGCGCTTACATAATTAATCTTGGCCGTGGTGGAATCATTAATGAAGCAGATCTTGTACAGGCCTTGAATGAAGAACTCATTGCAGGTGCCGGAGTTGACGTATTCACAAAAGAGCCTCTACCAAAAGAGTCGCCTTACTTCAACATTAAGGATATGAGCAAGGTAATACTCACCCCACATATTGGATGGGCAAGCCAGGAAGCACGCACCTGCCTTGTAGAGAAGATTGCAGAAAATATAAGAAACAACTCATAAAACAAGATATCTGTCTCTTCCCGACAGCAATAAAAAAGAGTTCCCCGAATAATAATAATATTTTCATTCAGGGAACTCATTTTATTTATGGTTACAGAACCTTAAATCATGACAGACCAGACTACCACGCCAAAGCAGATGCACCAAGAATGGCAGCATCACTCTCCTTAAGGGCAGAAGGAATAAGTTCTACCTTGTTTTTCCAGATTGAAATAAGGTTTGCCTCCATCTCCTCTCTGATAGGTTTGAATATAAATTCACCTGCACGTGCCAAACCACCGAACAATACAATTGCCTGAGGTGCACTGAATGCCACAAAATCTGCAAATGAGCGGCCCAACATTCTTCCTGTAAAATCAAATATTTCACAAGCAAGCTTATCACCGGCAACTGCAGCGTCGTATACATCCTTGGATGTAATATCCTCCCTACCTCTCAAAAGGCTTGGCTCATCGCTTTGGGCAAGACGCTCTTTTGCTGTGCGCGCTACGCCGGTTGCAGAGGTATAAGCCTCAAGACAACCACTTTTGCCACAACCGCAAGAACGGCCATTCTCCCTTACTGCACATACGTGGCCAAGTTCACCGGCAAAGCCATCGTGACCATATACAAGCTCTCCGTTTATAATGATTCCACTGCCTACTCCTGTACCCAAAGTAATCATAATAAAGTTTTTCATACCTTTGGCAGCTCCATAGTACATCTCACCAACAGCAGCCGCATTTGCGTCATTTGTAAGTGTTACAGGCAATCCGCCCAACTTCTGTGAGATGCTTTTTGCCAGTGGAATAACTTTACCTTTAGCCCACTCAAGATTTGCAGCATCAACAACCTCACCTGTATAGAAATTACCGTTTGGAGCACCAATACCAACACCATTCACATTCTCCAGTGAAACACCCTCTGTTAGTTTTTTAATAGTATCACAAACAGAGTCTATGAAAATTTCAGCCTCATCCCGGCCATATTTTGAATTGATTACAGTCTGTGCAACAATATTACCTCTTTTGTCTACAATACCTATTTTTGTGGTCTGTCCTCCAATATCCACACCAACTACATACTCTTTTACCATTATTTTATACAATTAAGATTTATCAACTTTAAATTTTACCAATTAACCTTTCATATCACTCCAATTACTCAACAGGAATGTCTTTATTTACATTTTTAGATCCTACCAATGCATAGAACAGGAAGTAAAGCATTCCTGCAAATATTACCCAGTAACTTGTAATGAAGCTTGACATATCTGCAACCCAGCCCTGGAATACAGGAAGGATACCGCCACCGCAAACCATCATCATAAAGATACCTGATGCAGCAGCTGTATATTTTCCAAGACCTTCAACTGCAAGGTTAAAGATACCACCCCACATAACAGATGTACACAAGCCGCACAATATGAAGAATGTGATTGATACAGGAACCTCAACAAGTCCAAAAGATATGTCACTCTGGAAAACAGGCATCATAATCTTTGATGAAAGCGGAGAGAACATTGCAGCCAGAACAAACACAAGACCAATTACAGATACTGTAGTAAGCATAACCCTGCTTGAAACCTTTGCGCCAACAGCGCCACCAATCAAACGGCCAATAAGCATAAGGAACCAATATGTTCCAACAATAGTACCTGCCTCAGATGGTGCAATACCCAACTCATTTGTCATAAACAGGTTACCTATATTTGGAATACCCACCTCAACACCAACATATACAAAAATTGCAACTGCTCCCAACACAAAATGGCGGAAGCTCCAAGCACTGTATTTGCTATCTTTTACAGATTCTTTATTCTCACTCTTTGCAATGTAAGGTTCTGGAATATTCATTGAAGCCAATACCAAAAATGCCATAGCAAAAATTCCCATTGCTATCCACATTGCAGGTGCAGCATCTGAAATTGTAGCCTTTGCAACATCACCCATAAGGTAACCTACCAAAACAGGAACAATTGTAGCACCTATAGAGTTGCACGAGCCTCCTAACTGAATAAGCTGATTACCCTTGTTTCCACCGCCTCCAAGTGTATTAAGCATAGGATTTACAACAGTATTGAGCATACACATTGAACAACCGGAAACTAGTGCACCCAAAAGATAAACTGCAAAAATTGCATTGTTGGCACAACCTGCATTACCCATTATTCCCGACAGGTATGTTACTCCAACACCAACAAAACCCACTGCTACAGCTACAAGTGCTGTCTTTTTGTATCCCACTTTACTCAATAGAAGGCCAGCCGGAATACCCATAAATGCATAGGCAATAAAGTTGGCAAAATTACCCAACTGTGAAACCAAGTTGCTTGCACCAAACTGTGCTTTAATAATTACTCCCATAGGATTTTGCAATCCTGTAACAAATGCTACCATAAAAAATAGCGCAAACATCATTGCAATTGGCAATGCATAACTCTTTTTATTCTCCATAGTCTTTTAGTTATTTATTAATTAATATATTATGTTCTCATTTAACCGGCCATACCACTTTATTACAATAGAGGCCCCCACAAACGGGCAAAACTCTCCTTAACCTTATCTACCATTGGTCTTGCCGCCCATTTGGCTGCAGTTATCTGTTTGCATGACCTTATATCCTGTAAAAACTGCTTTTCAATAATTTCTGCACAACCGGGATCATATATTACTCCCATAATCTCAAAATTATGCTCAAAACTCCTGATATCCATATTAGCAGAACCAACCACACTCATCTTGCTATCTATACTTATTACTTTCGAGTGGTTAAAACCCTTCTTGAAGAGATAAATTTTTGCACCTGCCTCCAAAAGTTCCGCAATATAAGACATTGTACTCCAATGTGCAATTTTTGTATCAGACTTTTCAGGTAACATTATCCTTACATCCACATCTCCCAATGCTGCAATCTTCAAAGCGTTGAGGATTGTCTCACAAGGAGTGAAATATGGAGTTACAATATATATATGCTTTTTGGCAACTGTTATTGCACTGAAATATGACTGCATTATACTTGACCAGTCACTGTCGGGACCACTTGAAATAATTTGAGAAAATATATGCTGTCCCTTTTTAAGGCGGTCGTTATTTATTTCAATTGGCGGATAATATTTCTTTTTGAAGCTCCACTTTCTTCTGTTTAATGCAAAATTCCTGTCCATGAGGAAACAGGCCTGCAATGAAAAGACAGACTCACCCTTGATTCTCATATGGGTATCGTGCCATCCTCCGCCCAACGCCCCATAATAGTAGCGGTCGGCTATATTTACACCTCCCATAAATGCAATCCTGCCATCTATCAGGAGTACCTTCCTGTGATTACGGTAGTTGATTTTTGAAAATGGCATAATGAGCCTTAATGGCGAGAAGATTATTACCTCTATCCCAGCAACTTGCATCTCCTCTATAATGGGTTTCTTCAAGAAAAAGCTACCAACACCATCCACCATTACCTTAACCTCTACCCCATGCAATGCCTTCTTAACAAGGAGATCCTTAAAACGTTGCCCTGTCTTGTCATCATCAAAAATATAGGACTGCAGATGAATATGGTGAGTGGCAGACTCCATCTGGGCATACATTGCATCAAGCGCCTCTTTTCCTGTAAAATAGAAATCTATACTCTCATTATCATCAATCAGTGTATGGCTATTCTTCAAATTCTGATAAATGAGCTTTTTGAATGGAGCCAACTCCGCACCCAACAAATTGTCATTCTTTCTGAGCAGTTCAAGCTGATTTATGCTTGCAGCTCTCTTCAATTTATAATCGGCAATTCCTTTGCGGTTGAAGATCTTTCTCTTTCTGTAGTTCTGTCCTAACAGCAGATAGCATATCACTCCAAAATATGGCAATAGAATAATGACAGTAACCCAAGCAAGTGTCTTTACAGGATCCTGCTTGCGTAAAATGAGATTGGCAGATATAAAAACAGCAAGTACCATATTCATAAAATATAGTACTGCCGAAATTATCTGCCAGAAGGTGCCTTGCAACATAATATGCAATTTTAGAGTGGGGTGCCTGTATTAAAAATGAAACCGCTAAAGCACGTAATCAGACACGTCTCCAAACGAAAGCTCGTCGAGTCTCATCTCTCCCTTTGTAACATGTCCCAACAACGTAACAGGAACATTGTTATTGAAGAGATAATCTACAAAATCATTCTCTTGAGAATCATTTACAGTAACTACCGCCATATATCGGCTTGGCCCAAAAAGAAACTCTTTGTCATCGATCTCTGCATCTCCTGTAATATCAAAGCCAAGTTCATTTGGAGTACAACATTCAAGGAGTGATAGGAACAATCCGTTCGAAGATATATAATGGGCACTGGTTACCAGTTCATTCTCTATTGCTTTTACCAGAGTATTCAAGTGTCCTGCATTAAAATTTTCATCAGGATCCATATCACCTACAAGATAAATTGTATCACCCTTACAATCAAATGCCATAGAAGTAACGTTCCTCTTTGATTTTACAAGGCCAAGCGCATTTATTCTTCTATCTTCTGAATTTTTTATAGTAAGATACCTTGCACCTACACAAGCAAGTCTGATTACAGCCTCATTATTGGCTTTTGTAACAGCTATTGTCTCGTCATATTTATCAAGTGATGGAGATTCTGATTTGCTCACAGCAACTGTAAAAACACCTTTTGCTACACGCTCAATATCAGCGTCATAAGGATTCTCCACATACTTTTTCAATCCCTTCTGAAAATTACTGTCCTTTGCAAGAACATCACTTATATCAACCAAATCCTCAAGTTGGGCAATCTGCTTTCCGTAAATCTCTACCATAAATCAAAGCATTTATATTATGAAAATAACACACGAAGATACAAAATTTATATTTGTCTTTTACAAAAAAGCTATTATATTTGCAGTCCCGCCCAGATGGTGAAATTGGTAGACACGCCACTTTGAGGGGGTGGTGCCGGTATCGGTGTGCAAGTTCGAGTCTTGTTCTGGGCACTCTCCAGATACGATCCCTTGTAAATCATTGATTTATGAGGGATTTTCTTTTT
This sequence comes from Bacteroidales bacterium, assembly GCA_017555925.1. The sequence goes on from JAFZFL010000176.1 coordinate 13,092, forward strand.
ACCCGGTGTCCATTGCACCCTATGTCACGTAAAACTTCAATAAAACATTGGTATAACAAATAAATGGGGAAAATGTTCTGAAGCCATTGACAATTCGGATGCTCCGGTATCAGATTGAAGATTACACCATCACAAAGATTAAAGCCCTGCTGCTATCAACCAATATGACAATACAGCAGATTGGCAACCAATTGAATTTTCCATCACAATCTGTACTTGGGAAATACTTCAAGCGCGTTACCGGCAAATCCCCTAAAGAATAACTGAATATGCAATAAATCTCTAGAAATCAAATGCAACACCCAGCATAATTCTACGGCCAA
>JAFZFL010000015.1 GCA_017555925.1 Bacteroidales bacterium
AGTGGAAAAGAGGCAAATGCCGCTCCACCAAAAGTAACAAGAGTTGTAAATGTAATCTCCCATTTATGGCCAAGTGTTCCAACTATTGCAAGACGTTCCTCTTCATTCTGGGCAACACCATAAATAAGGGTCTCTCCTCCCTGAACAAAGAGCATGAATACTAGCAGAGCGCCCAATAAAGAGATTAACGCCCACCAATAGTGCCGTAAAAAATATAGAGTATCCATATATGTATATTTTTCTTTATGATTATGAAATTCTGTCGGGACCCTTCTTTATCTGATTAAACATAATTCCCAACTCAGCAATCAGAAGCACAGAAAAGAGAATTGTGAAAATTGATAAAGTGGCATAAATGTTACCCGGTGCAACAGCAGAAGCTGCAGCCTGTACCGGCAGCAGATCCTGAATAGTCCAGGGTTGTCTTCCAACCTCGGCAACTATCCACCCCGATTGCGAACAGATATAGACCATTGGTACTCCCAATATCATAATCCTGTATATTAACCTTTGTATTGATTCCTTAATTGCAAACAATCTCTCCTTCCTCAATAAAAAGAGTACTGCAATAAAGAAAATGAGGAAGTAACCTCCCAGTATTACCATTATTCTGAAGGCATAAAATGTTAAAGCAACAGGAGGTATACTCTCTTGGGGTGTATTAAGGAAACTGTATCCAAAATAGTTGAAATTATCCTGCAACTGATTGAAAGATACATTTTTTAATGAATCATCTCCATTTTTAATAGCCAACTGGTAATTCTTCAAACCTTCAACAGCAAGATCTCCTCTAATATGCTTCTCTTCAAAAGAGAGCGCCTTAACCATATTTCCATTAGCATCTTCATACATATATCCACCATTTATAATATCTTCAATACCAGGCACAAAAGCATCAAATGACCTATTGGCCAAAAGCGAGAGTGCCCCAGGAATTGAAATGTCAAACAAATAGGGATCTTCATTATTGGTAATATCCTTATTGGGATTCAAAACAGCAACTGCAACAAGAGGAGCATTATTCCGGCCTTCATACAGACCCTCCATGGCGGCAAGCTTCATAGGCTGGTGTTTGCCTACAAGGTAAGCCGAACCGTCACCCGAATATGCCAATAAAAGGGCAGAAAACAATCCGAAAAGTGCAGCAATTCTCATTGATTTGAGAGAAAACTTCCTCTCTCTCTTTTTCAAGAGATACCAGGCAGATATTCCAATAACAACAACAGCTGCAAGCATAAAGGCACTTGTAGCAGTATGGAAGAGTTTGTTCATGGCCACCGGAGAAAATACCACATCCCAAAAATTATCCATCTCATTTCTGGCTGTATCCGGGTTAAAAACCATTCCCACAGGATTTTGCATCCATGAATTTGCAATAAGTATCCAGACAGCAGAGAGGTTTGCTCCTATTGCTGTAAGCCATGTAGAGGCAAGGTGAAAGCTTTTGCTCACTTTGTCCCATCCAAAATACATAACGGCAAAAAAGGTGCTCTCCATAAAAAATGCAAAGATTCCCTCAATTGCCAGAGGAGCTCCAAAAATATCTCCTACAAACCATGAATAGTTACTCCAGTTGGTACCAAACTGAAACTCAAGAATAATTCCGGTTGCAACACCAATAGCAAAATTAATGGCAAATATCCTGCTCCAGAATTTAGTTGTCTTCTTCCAGAATTCCGCCTTTGCTTCATTGCCGGCTCTCTTGCTTTCAACAAAATACTTAGTCTCCATTATACCTATCAGTATAGCAAGACCAAGCGTTAATGGCACAAATATCCAGTGAAACATTGCTGTAACTGCAAATTGTAATCTCGACAGCGCAATTGAACTCATTTGAAGTATCATAATCACTTGTTTAAAAGGTTATCAATAACAGCGGCTCTCTTCTCATCAGGAGTATCAAATTTACTCAATTCATTTTTGAAAAAAAAGAGCTTCAAAACAAAGAACAATATGAAAAGCTTAATGAAGATAAGCAACCACAAATACTTACCTACCGTCATTTGGGAAAACCCCTCATAATAGAATAGCCACACTTTTTTAATTGGATTCATATAATAGAGAACAATATTGAGTGCGTATTGTGCAAATATAATCAAAATTTTACTCAATTTAAATGAAAAAAGGGCACCATAAGGCACCCTTCAAACAATAAAAACTGTATAAATACTATCTTTCCAATGCACTTTGCAATGTGTTGCTCAAGAGAGAAACAATGGTCATTGGACCAACTCCTCCAGGCACAGGTGTAATCCATGAGCATTTTGGAGCCACACTCTCAAAATCGACATCACCACTCAATCTGTAACCACTCTTTTTAGAGGAATCCGGAATTCTTGTAATACCCACATCAATAACAATAGCTCCCTCTTTAATCATATCTGCCTTAAGAAAACCAGGCTTGCCGAGAGCAGTAACCACAATATCGGCATTGCGTGTATAATCCTCAATATTCTTTGTATTGCTATGGCACAGTGTAACAGTACAATCGGCATATGTTCCCTTATGCGACAACAGGTTTGCCAACGGTCTGCCTACAATGTTGCTTCTACCAATAATGACACAACTTTTTCCTTTTGTCTCAATATTGTACAATTCAAGCAACTTTATTATTCCCGACGGAGTTGCAGGAAGAAGTGCAGGCAACCCAAGTGCCATCTTACCCACATTTGCCGGATGGAAACCATCTACATCTTTAGAAGGATCAATTGCCCAGATGATTTTATTCTCATCTATATGTGATGGCAAAGGAAGCTGGACTATAATACCATCAATATTTGAATCGTTATTGAGATTACTGATAACCTCAAGCAATTCATTTTCTGTGATAGTATCCTCAAATTTAAGCACAGTGGAGTCAAAACCAACCTGGTGGCAGGAACGCTCTTTATTGCCCACATAGGTTTGGCTTGCACCATCATTACCAACAAGAATAGCAGCCAGGTGAGGAGTTTTGCCACCTCTCTCCTTTATTGCCTGAACCTCATTTGCTATATCCTGTTTGATTTTATCTGATGCAAATTTGCCATCAAGAATACCTGTATTCATACCTTTATATTTAATTATCTTCTTCTTTTGAGTGAACCCATAGCACGCATAGCCTTCTGGGCTCCGCCTCCGGCCATGGTTTTCATAATTTTACGTGTATCCTCAAATTGTTTCAACAATCTGTTTACCTCTACAACAGAGGTACCACTACCCTCCGCAATACGTCTGCGTCTGCTACCGTTTATAATTGCCGGATTATTTCTCTCCTCTGGAGTCATAGAGAGAATAATCGCCTCTATACCTTTGAAAGCAGAATTGTCAATATCAACATCTTTCAACATTTTACCGACGCCTGGCAACATTGATGCAAGATCCTTGATATTACCCATCTTCTTGATCTGCTGTATCTGGTCATAGAAATCCGAGAGAGTAAACTGGTCCTTAATGAGTTTCTTCTGAAGTTTTCTTGCCTCCTCCTCATTGAACTGCTCCTGAGCCTTTTCTACCAAAGAGACAACATCACCCATACCAAGAATACGGTCTGCAATACGTTTTGGATGGAACACATCCAGTGCCTCCATCTTCTCACCAGCACTTACAAACTTGATTGGTTTGTTTACTACAGCTCTGATTGACAATGCAGCACCACCTCTTGTATCACCATCAAGTTTTGTCAAAACAACTCCGTCAAAATCCAATCTGTCATTGAAAGCTTTTGCAGTCTCAACAGCATCCTGACCGGTCATCGAATCTACAACAAACAAAGTCTCAGTTGGTTGAACACAATTCTTGATTGTCTCAATTTCATTCATCATCTCCTCATCAACAGCAAGACGGCCGGCTGTATCTATGATGACAAGAGAATAACCCTCACTCTTTGCAATAGCAATGGCATTATTTGCAATTGATACAGGATCTTTTGAGCCATCCTCGGAATATACTCTTACACCTATCTGCTCACCCAATACCTTCAACTGCTCAATAGCTGCCGGACGATACACGTCACCAGCAACAAGCATAACCTTAAGGCCCCTCTTGTTCTTGCAGTTCAATGCCAATTTGCCGGAGAAGGTAGTTTTACCGGAACCTTGCAAACCAGCAACAAGCACAATGCCAGGTGTTCCTTTGATATTGATGTCAATAGCCTCTGAACCCATAAGTTTAGCAAGCTCATCATGCACAATCTTAACCATCATCTGGCTTGGACGTACAGACTTAAGAACATCCTGACCAAGTGCAATCTGCTTAACATCATCACAGAATTTTTTAGCGATCTTATAGCTTACGTCGGCATCAAGGAGTGCTTTTCTAATATCTTTCAGCGTCTCAGCTACGTTAATCTCAGTAATTTTTCCTTCACCCTTTAGCAGCTTAAACGAACTCTCTAACTTATCAATTAAATTCTCAAACATAACTTATTTAACTAAATATGATTCAAGCATACCAATACATTCAGGCTTCACTACAGAATAGAGATGGTGCTTTACCAGCTCTGAATGGAATTTGCATGAATCATTCATATATTTTTGTATATTTCCTTTCTTGTAAAATAACTCAATCGCAGATGTATAGAAAAGTGTACATAGTTCAATGTCAATATCTTCTCTATAAAGTTTCTCTTTAATACCCCTAATCAGGTTATCCTTGATTACTCTAAAGTAGAAACTCGATCTGCTGGTATAGGTAAATACACCCAAATTCTCATTGGATACATCCTCAAGAAGGCGTGTTCCCAATCTATCAATTTCAGAGTGCAATATATGGACAAGTCCAATAAGAGACTCTATAGCATTTGAAGAGTTATTCAGATAATCAATAATTTTCTCTTCAAGATTAAAGAAGAAATGCTCCACAACTGTGGAGATCATTTCCTCTTTACTCTCAAAATTATTATATAGAGTCTTTTTTGTAATATGGAGTTCTTCTGCAATATTCTCCATATTCAAATACAACCCCTTATTAATGTAGAGATTAAATATTTGCTTTATATACTTTTCTTTAGAACTTAACCTAGGCATAATTCGTCAGAATAGTAAGCTTTTACCAAATCTATTTGATTATACTTCATACCCATCACTTG
>JAFZFL010000177.1 GCA_017555925.1 Bacteroidales bacterium
TCCGTTCATTGGTGTTGAATTTCCACTTACAGTTACCCAAATGCTATGGGTAAACCTTATTATGGATACATTTGCAGCATTGGCTCTGGCAACTGAACCATCATATAGAGAGGTTATGAAGAAGAGTCCGAGAAGAGTTGATTCATTTATTGTTACTAAGGGAATGATGTACAATATATTCGGACAGGGAATCCTCTTTTTGGCAATATTGCTCTCATTGCTTCTATGGTTTGGAAAAGACGGCAATATCTCAGTTTATGAATTGTCGATGTTCTTTACTATTTTTGTGATGCTGCAGTTCTGGAACATGTTTAATGCAAGAACACTTGGAAGCAACAATTCTGCATTTTACAAATTGAAGGAGAACAGATCTTTCATATTCATTGCTGTTGTCATTCTTGCGCTTCAGATAGTCATTATAGAGTTTGGAGGTGGCTTCTTCAGAACATCTCCACTTAAATTTTATGACTGGATTGTCATAACTGCTGCAACATCGTTTGTCCTATGGGTAGGTGAGGTGGCAAGATATTTTAAAAGAGTAAGAAAATGATTGTAAATGAAACATATATAGATGTCAGATATTATGAAACTGATTTGATGGGAATTGTGCACCATTCTAATTATGTGAGATATTTTGAGTGTGGCAGAATTGCCATGCTTAGAGAGATGGGTGTGCCTATAGAGAAGATTGAGGAGTCTGGCATTATGCTTCCTGTTGTATCTGTAGAGTGTAAATATAAGCTTCCCACAAGAATGGGAGACAGATTGAAAGTGGTCTCAAAAGTAGATAAGTTGCCTCTTGCAAAAATGGTCATATCCAATGAAATATATAACCAGGATGGAGAATTGGCCTGTTGCGGCTCTGTTGTGATTGGTTTTATTCATTCCGATACGAGAAGGCCGACAAGGGCTCCGGAAATTCTTTTAGAGAAGGCAAGGAGATATTTTGAATAAAGCTAACCGCTTTTATTTGTATTGTTTGATTTGTAAATTTTATAAAATTATCAATAATGAGACAATTATTACTTTTTGGAAATTTTGGTGCAGGCGAAATCATTATCATCGCACTTATTGTTTTGCTGTTGTTTGGAGGTAAGAAGATTCCTGAACTTATGAAGGGAATTGGAAAGGGTGTAAAGAGTTTTAAAGATGGCGTGAAAGGGATAGAGGAAGATATAAATGGCGATGAACCAAAAAAAGGAGAATAGCAGCCAGCAGGAGATGACTTTTTGGGAGCACTTGGACGAATTGAGGAGAGTGCTCTTTAGAAGTGCTATACTTGTTGTGGTGCTTATGGCTATTATTTTTGCAGCTAAAGATATTGTATTTGATTCAATTGTATTTGCTCCAATCAGTTCTGATTTTCCTCTTTACAGATTGGTTGACAAAGTGCTTCACCTGATGGGAATGCCAGCTCTTGAACCATTCAGACTGGAACTGATAAATATTGAGCTTTCTGCCCAGTTCTTTATTCACATAAGCACTACATTCTATTTTGCATTGGTTTTATCTACTCCATTTATACTCTATCAATTGTGGCTTTTTGTAAAACCGGCACTATATGAAAATGAAAAGAGGGTGGTTAAGGGAGCTTTCTCTTTTGCAGCAATACTCTTTTTCATAGGTGTAGTTGTTGGATATTATCTCATTTTTCCCCTTACTCTCAGATTTTTGGGAACATATCAGGTAAGCAGTGATGTGGCAAACCAGATCTCTCTGCAATCATATATCTCCATGTTTACCTGGATGATTCTGATTATGGGTGTGGTGTTTGAGATGCCTTCATTAGCTGCAATTCTTTCGAGACTTGGAATACTTACACGCAGCTTCCTTAAGAAATACCGCAGACATGCTTTTGTTGTATTGCTTATCCTTGCTGCTTTCATTACCCCAAGCGGTGATCCGTTTACTCTTATGGCAGTTGGTCTGCCGCTTTATGCATTATATGAATTAAGCATTTTTGTTTGTCGTGATATCAATTAATAACCTGACAGTCTCATTTGGAGGATTTGATCTCTTCAGTGATGTAAATTTTCATATAAGTGACAATGACCGTATTGGTCTTGTCGGCAAGAATGGTGCAGGAAAATCTACACTGCTAAAGATTATTCTTGGCATTAACCAGCCTACATCGGGCAGGGTTATGGTTCCGCAAGGGCTTACAATTGGTTATCTGCCACAGCAGATGGAACATTCAAAAGATAAATCGGTTCTTGAAGAGGCCCTTACTGCATTTGAAGAGGTATTTACCCTACATTCAGAAATTGAGAGTATATCTGCAGAACTTGCCACACGTGAAGATTATGAGAGTAATGAGTATCATAACCTTATAGTTAAGCTCAATGAATTGAATGACAGGGTTGCCATCTTGGAGAGTGAATCGCCAGAATCTCAAGCGGAGAGAATTCTTGTGGGATTGGGATTCAAAAGGGAGGATCTTATACGGCATACATCAACTTTCAGCCAGGGATGGAATATGCGTATTGAACTTGCAAAGATTCTTTTGCGTAAACCTGATGTACTTTTGCTTGATGAGCCAACAAATCATCTTGATATAGAGTCAATTGAGTGGTTTGAAAGCTATTTGAAAAGTTTTTCGGGCTCAATTGTGCTTATTTCACACGACAGAAAATTCCTTGACAACATAACCAACAGAACTGTTGAGATTATGCTTGGCAAGATTCATGATTATAAGGTTCCCTATTCAAAATATAAGATTCTCCGTAAAGAGCGTATGGAGCAACAGAAGGCTGCATATGAAAACCAGCAGAGAATGATTGAAAAGACTGAGGAGTTTATTGAGCGTTTCAGATATAAGGCCACCAAGAGCAATCAGGTACAGAGCCGTATAAAGCAGCTCGACAAACTTGACCGCATTGAGATAGATGAAGAGGACAAATCTGCTTTAAGTGTAAAATTTCCACCTGCACCACGTGCCGGACAGATTGTATTCAAGAGCAGTGATGCAACAATTGGTTATGGTAGTAAGGTTGTTATTGACAATGTGAATGTTACAATTGAGAGAGGGGAGAAGATAGCTTTCGTGGGAAGAAATGGAGAGGGCAAGACCACACTTATGAAAATTATAACAAAAGAACTCTATCCTATTGATGGAGAGGCCTCTTTGGGTTATAATGTAGATATGGGCTATTATGCCCAGAATCAGGATGATGTTCTTGACAAGAGTGTTACAGTCTTTGATACTCTCGACCGTATAGCTGTTGGTGATATCCGTACAAAATTGAGGGATATACTCGCTGCATTTCTCTTCAGGGGAGAGGATATAGATAAAAAGGTATCTGTATTGAGCGGTGGTGAGCGTGCAAGACTTGCTATGGCCAAACTTATGTTGAAACCTCATAATCTTCTTGCTCTTGATGAGCCAACAAACCACATGGATCTTATATCAAAAGATATTCTTAAGCAAGCTCTGCAGGCTTATGACGGTACTCTTGTTATAGTATCTCATGACAGGGATTTTCTTGACGGGCTTGTAAATAAGGTTTATGAGTTCCGTGACGGAAAGGTAAGGGAGCATCTTGGTGGAATTAATGATTTTCTTGATAGGAAGAAACTGGAGAATCTTAATGAACTTGAGAGGAAAAACACTTCCAAATTGGTGGAAAAAGATGAACCGAGCAATAATGAAGCATCAAAACTGTCATATCTTGAGCATAAGGAGAGAGAGAAGGAGAGAAGAAAGCAACAGGCTAAGGTAGAAAAATGTGAGAAAGAGATTGCAGATCTTGAGAGTGATATAAGTGCTATAGAGGAGAAGCTTGCGTTATTGACAGATATTGCAGAGATAGAGAAGTTGTCTCTTGAATATAAGAGTAAAAAAGAGGCTCTTGATTCAAAAATGGATGAGTGGATTGAACTGACCGCTTGATAGAAATAGAAAAGATAATATACATTAAAGAAATACCATTGTTATGGAGCAGAAAATCAACTATTTATTTGGAATGCATCCGGTATTTGAAGCTATATCGGCCGGTAAGAATATTGAAAAGGTATTATTGAAGAAGGGGCTTGGTGGAGAACAGTTCCAGCAACTCTTTTCTCTTTTGCAGGAGAAACAGATTCCTTTCCAGTTTGTGCCTGTAGAGAAGCTTGACAAGATTACAAGAGCAAGACACCAGGGTGTGATTGCTCAGATAGCTACAGTAGATTATGTTTCAATTGAGCAGGCTGTTGATAATGCTATGGCTAAAACTCATAATCCGCTTGTTCTTATGCTTGATGGAGTAAGTGATGTAAGGAATTTTGGAGCTATTGCCCGTACTGCCGAGTGTGCAGGTGTAAGTTGCATTATTCTGCCAGCCAAAGGTGGTGCTTCAATTACACCTGATTCCATTAAGACTTCGGCAGGTGCTCTATTGAGAATTGATGTGTGTAAAGTGCCTAATCTTAAGACAGCTGCATACTATTTGATGGAGAGCGGTTTTGATATTATAGCTTGTACAGAGAAGGCCGACGGGTATATCTATGATGTAGACCTTACAAAGCCAACTGCAATTGTAATGGGAGCAGAGGATAAGGGAATCTCTGATGGAATGCGTAAGCTTGCCACTGCACAGGCAAAGATTCCAATGGTTGGCAACATAGGTTCACTTAATGTGTCAGTTGCTACGTCAGTCATCTTGTATGAGGCAGTAAGACAGAGGGTTGGGAAATAGTTCCAACCCTTTTTCATCTTCTGAATTCGGCACAAATTATTGCAGTTGCAATTGCAACATTCAAGGACTCGGATGTAGATGAATCTTGTGGATATGGTGGAATAAGAAGTTTGTTGTTTATGAGGGTTTCAAGCTCGGGTGATATTCCAAATGATTCGCTACCCATTACTACAAGTCCTTTTTTATTCTCTTCTGTGAGATGCTCATACAGGTTATTGCCATTTAGAAAAGTTCCGTAAACCGGAAGATTTGCCTCCATAAATCTTTTGCATACTTCCGCCAGATTGGTGTATATTACCTGTTTGCGGAATATTGCACCCATTGTAGCCTGTACAACTTTTGGATTATAGACCTCTACAGAACCAGGAGATGCAAATATTGCATCTATGCCAAACCAATCTGCTATACGTATTATGGTGCCAAGATTTCCGGGATCCTTTACCCCGTCCAATGCCAGATAGAGCGGCCGCTTGTCTGACTGGCTGCCCTTTTGGAATCCAATATTTATTGATGAAAGCAAACTGTCGGGATTAATGGCAGGTTTCTCTATTATGGCCAATACTGGAGATGGTGATGAGAGATTTGAGATGCGGGCCATTGTTTCACGCCCAATCTCTTTCTCATAATAGACCTCTTTTACTTTGTATTGCGACTTAAGCGCTTCATCTACAATTTTTTCTCCTTCAGCAAGGAAAAGTCCATACTCATCTCTGAACTTCTTCTGTTGTAATGATCTGATGAATTTAATCTGATTAGCCGATAAAGATGCCATAATGGAGATATTCTTCTTTAATTGAGCAACAAAGA
>JAFZFL010000178.1 GCA_017555925.1 Bacteroidales bacterium
AAGGGCCTCAACCCCCTTGGCTGTCAATGAATAATACTTTCTTGGAGGACCTTGTGTACTCTCTTCCCATCTGTAATTTAACAGCCCCTGATTTTTTAACCTCGTCAAAAGCGGATATAGAGTTCCTTCAACCACAATCATTCTTGCCTCCTTGAGCTCTGCAATAATCGATGAGGCATACGCATCATTATTCTTGAGAATACTTAAAATACAATACTCAAGTACGCCTTTACGCATTTGAGCTTTTATATTGTCCACATTTGAATCCATAATCTCTCCTCCTATTTTTCACTTGAAAATCTATTTAAATTTTCGGCAGTTACAGGCAAACCATGCATCTCGCACTTTTGCGAAGCAGTTACAGCAAGAGGTGCCACTATCCATAAGAAGATATAGAGCCAAAAACTGGCAGACCCCATAAAGAAGAGCAACACAAAGAGAACTCTTATAAGAGCCACATCAAGATTGAGGTAGAGTGCCAGACCTGCGCACACTCCCGCTATTGATTTATTGTCGGGATCTCTGTAAAGTTTACGGGGCTTAGCCTGCTGGCTATCTGCAGTTGAGTCATCTGCAGCATTCTCACATCCGTCGGTAAAAGGCTCTCCATCCGGCATACCCAATTGCGAAATAACATTGTTTACCAAATCTATATCAACAACATCACGGTACGCTGAGATATTTTCTGCAAAAAGTTCAGCTATCCTGTCCTCAAGATCGTCCATCACCTCCTTGGTCTGGATTCCCATCTTTGTGCTATTTTTGAACTTTGTCAAATATCTGTCCAATCTGGCATAAGCATCGCTATCCATGACAAAGCTTCTGCCTCCAATTCCAACGTTAACCACTGTTTTCATAATTTTATCATTTTTGATGTTTAGTGTAAAACAAACAATCTATTATTTTGTGCAAGGTTATTTGCAATGCAAATATATAAATTTATTTTAGTACCTTGTATAACATAGTAGTATTTTTTAAAAAAAAGATGGAGATTTTTCTCCATCCATAATTCTAATCCCAACTTGTCTTAGTTGGCTGGAGTAGCCTCAGCTGCTGCCGGAACCTCCTCAACTGGTTGAGCAACCGGATCAACTGGGAACTGTGGCTGACCTTGTACTGGAGCTGCATTCTCAATCTGCTCCATCAAATTAGTATTTACCTCAGATACTCTTGATGAAACAAAAGCTGTGGCCAAAATACAAAGAGCAATGATCACGATAGCCAAAGTCCAAGTAGCTTTCTCCAAGAAATCTGCAGTTTGTCTTACGCCAAAAGTTTGGTTGCCTGCAGCAAAGTTAGCTGCCAATCCACCACCCTTTGAGTTCTGTACAAGCACTACCAAAGTAAGTAGAATACTTGCAATTACAATAATGATAGCAATAACTGTATACATATCTTTTAATTATTTTTTGACTTTACTTCATTTACAAGGGTTGCAAAGTAAGCACTTTTTTCTGGATATAACAAAATTAGTTTTGCATAAACCTTTATAGCTTCCTCATAATAACCCTGTTCCGCATATATTCTTGCTAAAGTTTCTGTATAGAAATCATCAATGTCCCTATCCTCTTCATCCGGCTCAATTGCTTGATTATCTGACAATTCAGCACTTACAACATCTCCTATTTCCCCTAACTTGCCTATTTTGAACGGATTAACCTCTTCGAGTTGTGCAAAATCATCTTTTGAAAAATAATCTGCCCCCAAAACAATATATTTTGGCGTCTGATTCTCAACTTTCTCCTCTTTAATCTCTGCAACATCCTCTTTTTTAGCAGTAATCTCAAGAAACTCCCTATTGAATTCATCAAAATCAATTACAGGTATATCTTCTGCCTCCTTCTCGTTGAGGGTCATAAGGTATACCGCTCTTCTGCAAGGTATGAAGGCAGAAGATTTACGCATCTGCACATCCATAAGTTCCTTGCTCATTGAAGCCAACTTTAAAAGAAGCACCTGGCGGGCATAGGCAAACCATGGATACTCTCTAATTATACCCTCCAGTGTCGGAATATCCAACTCCTTTATGTTTATTGAATTTGATTCCATACAATTACCAGTTGGCTACAGTTGCATTAAAGATGTCATTTACCAGTTTCTCAACAATCTCATCACATAAAGATGACTCCACAGAATCTAATGAGAGATTTGAGTCATAATCTTCATAAGCAGCAAAAGATTTGTCCTTAAAGCTCTCTTTGGGATATTTGTTGTTTGTAAAAGTAATTCTTACAGTAACGGTGAGCCTGTTCATAGATGCCACCTCGTTTGAAGTTACAGCTGTAGGCGTCACATCATAATTGGTTATCATTCCCGAGATTTCAAGATCTCCTCCGTCGGGAAGCATCTCAAGCTTTGTAAGGCGTCTGAACTGGTCATTCAATGCGTTGGTGATGGTATTGCTCAATGCAGGGTTAACCTTCATTGCCTTGTTTTCAATTGTATAAATTGATATGGATTTTACATCCGGTGCTATAGATGTTCCTGTAAAGGAATATATTCCGCAAGCTGTAAAAAGCGGCACCAATGCAAAAAGAAGCAAAAAGCTCCTTAAGAATCTGCTATATATAATCTCCTTTTTCATGATACAATCATATCCTTGTATTACACTTCATTTCTATTTCTGCAGACCCAACTCTTTTATCTTTCTGTACAAGGTACGTTCAGATATGCCCAGCTCTGCAGCAGCCTCTTTTCTCTTTCCTTTATGCTTTTCAAGAGATTTTCTTATAAGGTCTGCATTTGCCGATGGTATTGAGAGCTGCTCCTCTACAGGTTGGGCCTCTACCGTCTGCTGAATCTCCACCTCCTGCTGCGACATATTAACATCCTCAAACTCTTTTTCCACAGGAGCATAGACAGCCTCCTGTATATCTGATTTGACCACTGTTCCCTGTGGAATCATTGAAGTTCCGTTATTGTAACTGTCGAGCTGTTCCTTTATCTGAGCCACCTCCTGTTTCAACTGGAAGAGCATCTTGTAAAGAATATCCCTGTCTGAAATGAAGTCATTCCTCTGAGCAGAGCCACTGATGGCCGGCAACGTTTCACACTTTTCTGCCGGAATATATTTTCTCAAAACATCTATGTCTATGAGGCGCTCCTTTTCAAGAACCGACATTTGCTCTGCTACATTTTTGAGCTGACGGATATTGCCGGGCCACCTGTACTGTTGCAACAATATCTGGGCCTCCCGTGTAAGTTTTATTACCGGCATCCTGTATTTGTCGGCAAAATCAAGTGCAAATTTTCTGAAAAGAAGGCAGATGTCGCTCTTACGCTCCCTTAGTGAAGGAATTGCTATTGGAACTGTATTCAAACGGTAGTAAAGATCTTCTCTGAACTTGCCTGTCTGTATGGCATGCATAAGATTGACATTGGTTGCAGCAACAACTCTCACATCTGTCTTCTGCACTTTGGACGAACCAACTTTATAAAATTCGCCGCTCTGGAGAATTCTCAACAACCTGACTTGTGTTGAAAGTGGCAACTCGGCAACCTCATCAAGAAAGATAGTACCTCCGTTAGCAACTTCAAAATAGCCTTTCCTCATCTCATTCGCCCCAGTGAACGATCCTTTCTCATGTCCAAAGAGTTCAGAATCTATCGTTCCTTCAGGAATGGCACCACAGTTTACCGCAATATAGACCCCATGCTTCCTTGGGCTGTTTTGATGAATTATCTGCGGTATGGCCTCTTTTCCCACACCGCTCTCACCTGTAACAAGCACAGACAAATCTGTGCCTGCCACCTGTGTAGCAATATCAAGAGCCCTGTTAAGGCCCGGATCGTCGCCTATAATATCAAACCTCTGTTTTATGCTTTGTAATTCCATGACGTGCAAAGTTAAAAAAATTCTATGGATAACTCATTTTTACTTAATTTTGTTCTCCACAAAACAACTATTACAGATTGTATTATGAAAATATTGGCTATTATTCCGGCAAGATATGCATCATCCCGTTTCCCTGGCAAACCGTTGGCTATTGTCAATGGCAAGCCAATGATTCAAAGGGTTTTTGAGCAGGCATCCAAGGCTTTTGAATACGTTTGTGTGGCGACAGATGACCAGAGGATATTTGATGCGGTAACAAAATTTGGAGGGAAGGCTGTAATGACTTCAGAAAAGCACAACAGCGGAACTGACCGCTGTTTTGAGGCATTGCAGAAATATTCTGAAGAGAGTGGAGTCTCATTTGATATTGTGGTAAATGTACAAGGGGACGAGCCATATATCCAACCCCAACAGCTGAAGCTTCTTGAAGAGTGTTTCAGTGAAGCTGATACAGATATT
Organism: Bacteroidales bacterium; assembly: GCA_017555925.1. The sequence continues at coordinate 4,295 of JAFZFL010000178.1, forward strand.
GCAACACTTGTGAAACGTGTAAAAGATAAGGAGGAGTTCCTCAACCCCAACGCCCCAAAAGTTATAACTGACCACAATTTTAATGCTTTGTACTTCAGCAGGGCAGCTATTCCATATCCGAGAGACAAGGAGATTACAGATGAGTATGTGGCCAGCACAAAACTCTACAGACATATTGGGTTGTATGGATACAGAAGCAAAATTCTTGAAAAAATATGCGCAATGGATGCAGGGTTTCTTGAACAGACAGAAAAGCTGGAGCAGTTACGCTGGTTGGAGAATGGTTTGAAAATAAAAGTTGCAGAGACCGATATAGAGACATACGCCGTTGATACCCCAGAAGATCTTGAGAGTATAAACAGATTATTCTGCCAATAACAGGCAAATTTTACCAAACGAATCCTACATTTTTTAAAATTAAAGTCAGACTATCTTATTTTATAGGATATGTCTGATTTTTTATCTATTTTTGCCGAAGTTTTGTGTATTGTGCATAACAAGAATTTAACTTAATATCTAAATAAACTTTTTTAACATGAAAAGAAATTCACTAAAACTTTTGTGCTTGGCACTTTTGGGTTTGGTAGTAGCAGCTTGTACTAACCCTAAAAAGATGGCCAAAATGGCAAGTTTGGTTACAACTGAGTGTAACCCACAGGTTCTTGAGGCAGTTGCAGGTAACATCAGCGCAACTTACACTATCAAATTCCCTGAGAAATACTTTGCAAAGAAAGCTATCCTTGAGGTAACTCCAGTATTGGTATACCAAGGTGGTGAGGTTGCAGGTCCTGTTCTTACCCTACAAGGCGAGAGCATTCTTGAGAACAATCAGGTAGTTTCTTATGAGAATGGTGCAACAATCTCTACTCCTGTTACTTTCAAATATGTTCCTGGCATGGAGAAAGCAGTTCTTGAGCTAAGAGCAACAGCTTTCAACAAAAGCAGACTAAAAAGCGCTACTTACCCAGAGGCTTTCAAAATTGCAGACGGTACAAACACTACTTACATGCTAGTTGAAACTCACGGTACTCCTTCATTTGAGGCTGACAATTATCAAAAAATTATCCCTGAGACTAAAGAGGCTCAAATTCTTTACTTGATCAACAGCTTTGACGTTAGAAGAAACCAACTTAAATCAGAGGATATCAAAGCATTTGAGCAATATCTATTGGATGTTACTGCAGATGAGCGCAGAACCCTTAAATCAAACGATATTATTGCTTATGCTTCTCCAGACGGAAAAGAGGATATGAACAACAAACTTTCTGACAAGAGAAGTGCATCTGCAGAGAAAGCATTCAACAAAACTATCAACAAGAAGGCTAAAGTTGACGCTCCTCTTAACGTTAAATCTATCGGTGAGGACTGGGCTGGTTTCCAAGAGTTGGTTAATGAGTCCAGCATTCAGGACAAAGAGCTTATCCTTCGCGTTCTTTCTATGTACTCAGATCCTAACGTTCGTGAGAGAGAGATTAAGAATATGTCTAACGTATACACTACTCTAGCTGACGAGGTTCTTCCAGAGCTACGTCGTGCAAGAATCATTGCTAACGTTGAGTACCAGAACTGGACAGATGAGGAGCTTCTTCAAATCATCAACAATGACATGGATGAGCTTGACGAGGAGGCATTGCTTTACTCAGCTACTCTTGTTAAGGATGCAAAAGTTAAATATGCTTTGTATGAAAAAGCTGCTAAAAAATTCAACAGCAGCCGCGCTTACAACAATATTGCAGCTCTAAAACTAAGAGAGGGTAAAACAGCAGAGGCTAAAGCAGCTCTTAACAAAATGTCTGAGAAAACTGCAAGCTACTACAACAACATGGGCGTTGTAGCAATGCAAGAGCAAGATTATCAAGCAGCTGCTAAGAACTTTGCAAAATCAGACCTTAAAGAGTCTAAGATTAACCAAGGTGCTCTTCATATTCTAAACGGCAACTATCCTGCAGCAGTACAAGCTTTGGCAGGCAGCAAATCATGCAACGAGCCACTTGCTTATATTCTTGTTAAAGATTACGCAAAAGCTTCTGAGACTTTGAAAGGTTCATGCCTATGCAAAGCTTACATGCGCGCTATTGTTGCAGCACGTCAAGGTGACGCAGCTACAGCTAAGAAAGAGTTGGAGACTGCAAGCAAGAGCGAGAAACTTGCTAAACGTGCTCTTACCGACATTGAGTTTGCTAAAGTAAACTAATTTGGCAACACAATTATAGTTCAGCCGCCAGACGGCATAATGGGAGACCGGTTTCCGATGGGAGACCGGTCTTTTTTATTACAGTTATTTTACCTTTATATATTGGTACTTGATATACATTTGATTACTTTTGTAACTATGAAAAAGGCTGATAAAAGGTTGGTACTCTTTACAGATGCTTACCCATATGGACTGGGTGAAACATTCCTGCATAATGAGATGCCATTTACATCTAACTCGTTTAAAGAGATTATAATATATCCTCTATACATTCCAAATGGAGAGAGGAGCGTATGCAGAGAAGTTCCGAAAAATGTAACCGTAAAGGAGCCGCTTCTTCCATTTGACCACAAAGAAAGGGAGAAACTCCTCAATGCGGGACTATTCAATACTGCACCACTCTTCTTCTCTTTTAAGGAGTTCTTTGGAAGAGAGGTATATAAATCATCTGAAAAAATATGGCTATTCTTCTCCTATTTGCTCATACTCAGATCTCTTCTTGGCAACAGAAGAAAAATGAGAGAGATTATGGAGTGTCTTACCCAAATGCCTTCCACTGCATACTTTTATTGGGGAGACAAATCGGCTCTTATTATTCCTTTTCTAAAAAAAGAGCTTCATAAGAGGATTGCAAAGCTCAATAGAAATGGCGCCAACCATAAGATGCCTCCATTTGTGGTAAGATTTCATGGTTCTGATGTATTTGAGGAGGCCAAAGGTTTTCTACCATTCAGAGAGATGCTTTATAAAGAGGTTGACTATGCAGTTGCAGCCTCCAGATATGGAGAGGAGTATATAAGAAGCCGGTATGTGAACCAACCTGGACATCTTGAGACTTTTTACCTTGGCAGTTTTGACCATAACAGGGATTGCCCCAACCTCTTCCCATACAATGATATTCTGCACCCCAATGTAAAGCCGTCGGGAGAGAATGCCCCCAATGGTCCTGAAGCCTTCAATATTTTAAGCTGCTCAAATGCGGTTGAGGTAAAGAGACTTGGAATAATGGCCTCGGCAATGCTCTTTTTGGAACATGACAGCGAACTCCAAGACATTTTAAAGGAGAATAACATCTCTCATATATGCTGGACCCATATTGGAGGAGGCCCACTTCTTGAGCCTTTAAAACAGCTTATAATTGATAATAGCGGCAATGGTATAAACCATATAGCATATCAGTTCAAAGGCCACCTGCCCCATAATGAAGTGATAGAGTATTACCAGAGCCACTATATAGACCTTTATCTTCTTACAAGCCGTTCAGAGGCTGTGCCAATTGCAATTATGGAGGCGCTCTCATTTGGCACACCGGTAATAGCTACAGATGCCGGCGGAGTACGTGAAATGATTGTTCCTGAGCCACAAACGCCTTTCTGCAAACTACTTCCTGTAGATATTAACGGAAATGATTTGGCGATTGCCATAAAAGAGTGGATAAAAGAGAACTCCAAGAAGAACTGCGCAATTGCAGCCCGTAAGGAGTGGGAAGAGAAGTGGAGTTGCAGCGCAAACTACACCAGATTTGCCGACTTCCTCAAAAATCTGTAAAAGAATTATTATTGTATCAAATATGAAAAGAGTATTTCTGCTATCAATAGCAATTTTATTAAGCCTTATGACAACAGCCCAGCCATTGGAAATTAAAAGGGTAAAATATGCCGGACCATTCAAGATGTCTGCTCCATTCATGTCTGACACTCTCGACATGAATTACAAAAAATGGAACCCTGAATCACTGCTCAATCTTCCGGTCTCATTTAACGCCCTACAAAATAAAGAGTATATAAATTTAGCCTCAATTGTTCCTTCTGAAAATGGCTACAACATCAACCTTATTGGTTTTACACTGCAAAACAACAGATATACAAAAGCAACCATCAATATAAATGGCATTGGGAAGTGTCATATATACCATAATGGCAAAAAGGTGGAAGGAAAAGAGATGACACTTGAACCTGCGACCCACAATATCATTATAAAATATCTGTCGGGAAGCAAAAATGAGAAGCCTGAAATAAGCATTACCCCAGTAAAGGAGGGTTTGGTTTCTGTAAGGGAAGATGACAAAAGAGCCTATACTATTCTTGATGTGCTTCACGGCAAAAGGATTGCCGGTGTAAAGTTGTCGCCAAG
>JAFZFL010000179.1 GCA_017555925.1 Bacteroidales bacterium
CCAAATGTCTTTACCAGCTCCTCCTTAATCTTGGACTCAATCACCTGATCCATAACCGGCAACTTAAGCAACACCTTTATACTTGTCTTATTGAGAATAGGTTGCAGCTTTTGCTTGTATATCTTCTCAATAATCAGTGGCACAGCAATAATAACATCCGGTTTGATCTCAGCAAAAGCCCCCATAATAATCTTAGGACTCGGTATTCTTGTCAAGAAGTGGACGTGAGCTCCTATAGACATCTCAAACAAAAACTCAAACATCAATCCGTACATATGCGCTGTAGGCAACATGGAAACCACATTTGAAGTGTTGTTTAACTGAGGGAAAACCTCCTGTGCAAAGAGCACATTTGACTTCAATGCCCTATATGGAATCATTACGCCTTTAGAAAAGCCCGAAGTACCTGAAGTATAATTGATCATAGCCAACTCCTCATCAGATGACTCCTCATAATATGAAATATCCTCTGCCGAGAAGCTTTTTGGATACTTCCTTCCAAAATACTCGTTCAAATGCTCCCTTGTATCTACAATTTGCTCTCTTGTAGCATAAAGAAGTGAGAAATCATCTATCTGAATAATAGCCTCAAGATTTGGCATCTCACTCTCAGACAAACTCTCCCAGGCCATCTTTCCCACAAAGAGTATACGGCTGTCCGAATGATTTACTATATGATGCACATTACCTGGCTTGAACTCATGCAAGATGGGAACAGGAACTGCACCATAAGTTATACTTGCCAAGAATACCACACCCCAATTGGCCTGGTTACGTGAACATATTGCAATCTTGTCACCTTTTTCTATTCCACATATACCAAAAATCAAATGCAACTTTTCTATTCTTCTTGCAACATCTCTATAATGCAATGTTATTCCTTTATAATCAGATAGTGCCGGAGCGTTCCAATTCTTCTTGAAACTATTTTCCAACATCTTGTTAAAAGAGATTTCCATACCCATATTTTTCATTTTTTACTATTTGCTATTTAAAATTCTGCAATTCTCACAAATGCGAATAGAGTCCATGATTACTTCTCAACTCGCTATGTTTGCCCCTTTCAATAATTTCGCCCTTCTGCAGAACAACTATCTCATCTGCATTTTGGATTGTCGACAATCTATGGGCAATTACTACAGAGGTTCTGTTTTTCATCAGATTGTTCAGAGCATCCTGAACAAGTCTCTCGCTCTCTGTATCAAGAGCCGAGGTGGCTTCATCAAGAATAAGTATTGGAGGATTCTTAAGCACAGCACGTGCAATAGCCAGTCTCTGTCTCTGTCCGCCACTGAGTTTGGCTCCTCTGTCGCCAATATTTGTATCATACCCATTTTCCATCTCCATAATGAAATTGTGGGCATTGGCCACCTTAGCCGCATTTATAACCTCCTCCCTGCTGACATTCTTCATGCCAAAAGTTATATTGTTATAGACTGTATCGTTGAACAATATTGCCTCCTGGGTAACAATGCCCATCTGGGCAATGAGGCTCTTGAGACTGTACTCTTTTATATTTACGCCGTCAAGTAGAATTTCACCCTCTGTCACATCATAAAAACGAGGCAACATATCAGCCATTGTTGATTTTCCGCCTCCCGACGGTCCTACGATAGCCACGCTCTTTCCTCTTGGGATAACCAGATTTATATTCTTCAAAACAGGCTCCTGTGAATATGCAAAGCTCACTCCCTTAAACTCTATACTATCCTTAAACTCCTTGATCTCTACCGGATTGGCAACCTCCTTTACAGGATTTTCCACATCAAGAATAGCAAAGAGTCTGTTACCTGAAACCATACCCCTCTGAATACTTGCATAGGCGTTTGACATTGCCTTTGCAGGTTCAAGCACCCTCCAGTAGAAACTTATATATACAACAAACTCCGGAATACCCATACCGAGTTCACCATGAATCTGAAGCCATCCACCATAGAACAGCACACCTGCCGCTACAGAAATACCAAGAAACTCAGATAGTGGAGAGGCAAGTTCCTGACGGTTAAACATAGCTTTACTGCTTCTGCGGTGCTCATCGTTTGTCTTTTCAAAGCAACCGTCAACATAGCTCTGTGCATTAAAACCCTTTATAATTCTTATACCCGATATAGCCTCTTCAAAATGGGTTACAATCTTACCCATCAGCGATTGCGTCTCAACCGCCTTGCGTTTCAAGTATCTGCTTATTTTTCCTATTACAATTGCAGAAAACGGCAATGTGAGCAGCGTTACAAGTGTAAGCCTTGGAGACATGTAAAAAAGACCTGCCAGAAAACCTATTATCAGAAGAGGTTCGCGGAACAATACATGAAAGCTGTTGGCCACACCATTCTGCACCTCCGTAACATCATTTGAAATGCTTGAGAGTATATCTCCTTTTCTCTGGTCGCTGAAATATCCTACGTTAAGGCTCGAAATCTTATTGAAGAGTGCCCTGCGTATATTTTGCATGATATAGGTTCTCATATCAACAAGTATACGTTGCGACAAATAGCGTGTCAAGTTTGACAGGAACGACGTAAATATAAGTATGGCACACACAAACATCAGCGCCTTGAGTATTCCACAATCCTGCATTATATGTGTGAGTACAAACCTGAAAGCCTCCTGAAAATACTCTGCGCTTAGAACAAACTCCGGCATTGTCAACTGCTGCTCAACATTGGAAGGCTCAAAAAGCACTGTTAGAAGAGGCCCTATAAGTGCATAATTCACAACGCCAAAAATGACTGAAAATATTGATAAAATAAGATACCCCGGCCAAAATCTGCTGAACGGCCTTGCATAAGCCAACAACCTCCTGAATGACTCCATACTACTTTTCCTCCTCAAATTCTATATATTCACCCATATCCTTCTCAATAACCTTTTCTCTCTCTTCCACTTTTGAGACAGTTACTTTTCCCTCCTGCTCCTTACTGCGTCTCACCTCCTCATTCTGCATCTGTTCATTTGCAGCATTACCGTAAAAATTAGTATATACCCCACCAAAATTTCCAAATGAGGTACCTCCATTTTTCATTTTACGTTTCACATACCAAGTGAGTATCAATGGGAACAACTTTGATACTACCCAGCCGAAGATGAATATGAATAATAAAAATGTTAAAATAAACTCCATTACTGAACTCTTCTCGTTTTGCCACTCTTAAGATTTACAATAAAATCTTTACCATCCTTACCTGAAACCCTTATATCATCGCCGCCCTCCTCTAAAATGGCACTTTCATTGCTTATTACACGCTTCTTATCCTTAACCTCCACTTCAGAGCCATCCATTCTGTAAATGCGTGTTCTTAAAACGCTTCTTAAAATTATATAATCCTCACCATTGACACGTGCAATCTCCGGCAACTCCTTTACAAACTCAGGAGCCTTAATCCCTATACCCTCCAATGATTTCTTCTCTCTCTCCAATTTATAGAGAGTTATTGAATTGTCCTCATTCAACACAAAGAATGAGTAATCCCTGTCGCCACCCATATCCACAATTTTAGGACCAAGTATTACTCTCTTCTCAAGTTTTACAGGAAATCCCCTTACAATTCTTGCCATACGGTCCAAAAGATAGAGTTTGTCGCCAGATATAAAGATCATTTGCAGCTTGCCATTTTTAAAGAAGTCTACCTGGTCAATAATACCGCAAATCGGTGTCTCAAAAGGGATAGCCCATATTCCCCTCTTTGCAGCACTCATGAGCCTTATCTTGTTGTTAGGCAACTGTTCAACATACTGCTTCTCACCCTTTACATGATCCCTTATCTCAAACGGGCCTCTGCCTACAACTATTGTACTGTCTATATAAATTGTATTGTCAGCGCTCTCCTCCCGTGGTCTCTCCTGTGGTATTTCGGCCAACTTTGTGGCACAAAAAGCAATATCGGAGCGCACTTCGCCACCCTCTGCACTAATATTCAAAAACAGCATCTCAAAATTATTCCTCACAAGGCTCTTTTTGAAGAGGTTTCTGTAATAGGGTTTTATCACCTGCAACAGAGTGTCGGGCGACTCCTTTATGTTTGAAACAACCTTTATAAGTCCCTCTTTCCCAAGAAATCCCTTTAACGGTGTCTGGTCTGTCCAATAATCAAGCGACGTATAATTGGCGTTACCAACAGCAAACTCTGCAACAATATCTTTAGGTCCTATTACCCTCCAACCGCTGCCCAAATTGCAGATGCTCTCTTCATTACAATGAGAAAAAAGCTCTCCAAAAACAGATTCAAGGTACCCCTTATAGAGATAATCCTCCACATCCGGAGTCCTTTTCTTGTCTATCACACTTGCAACCATGTTGCCTATTCCAAAAGATGCCTCTCCTTTAACGAAGGTCAGCCACTCATACCTGTCTCCAAACTTGCAATATGCAGCCACAAGCTCTTTAACTCCCAATGAGCCTGCATATTCAAGAGGTTTCATCTCTCCCTCTATTCCAACCAGATGCTGCTTGTATTTATAACCTCCCAACTTTTTATGGACTTCAAGAAAAAGTTGGTGCTTCTCCAAATACTTATCAATATCAGACAGCACCATACTGGCGCAAAAGAGCGTCTGGGCAGGCAATATCTTTGCAAAATCGCTCTTGGACGCTTTTTGTGTCAACAATGTGGTTGACTGATACTTCTCCTCCCGTTCATTTACCAGATTTCCCTTCATCCTCAACATTCCATTCTCCAATACCATCTCTAAAGAGCTCCAAGAGGCATACCTCAATATGAAATCTGAATATTTAAGACACTCTCTCGAAACTACACCAGAGAAAAACTTGCCTATCTGATTATGGTTTATGTATATTGCCATACCGTCACCCCTCTTCCTGTAAAGATTGGCAAAATCAATATTGTCCATCAGAGATGTTCCATTGTCGAGATGTCTTATAACGCTCTCAACCAAAAATGAGGATGTACTCATTATAAGCACATTACCGCATAGGGCCACATTAAGGCTGTCATCAAATGTAGATATATCGGTTGAATTGTATCTTTTCTTCCTTCCCTGCAAAAAAGGGAGAAGTTCATTCGCTCTCCTGCCCTCTTTATTCAAGTCTGCAATATCTGTAAGGCCAAGAACAGAAACATCATTTTTGGATGAATAGTGAAGAGAAAAGAGCAAAGGCAAATTCTTGTCCTGAAAATGAGCAGATAGCTTCATTTGAATCTTGGACAGGGGATGCGTCTCATCTACAAGCCTGTATGCAAACGACGACGTATCATTTACCATTGGCAAGAACTTATCAGACTCCTTTATATCAAATACAATTACCGCATCACTTGGAATTGCACTGCTCAAAGAGAATTCTCTTCCAATTGGAGCGACCGTCCCTTTATCGGATCTTCCACCAAAAAGATTTGAAAAAATTAATATTATTATAACTGTCAGTATCACAGCTGCTACAGAGCCAAATACCAATAGTTTTCTGTTATTGTTCATCAAAATACGCCCAATTTATTAAGGGTACAAATATACTAATGATTGAAGAAACAAAAAAGTATACACAACAAAAAGAGCGAATCACATTATATGATCCGCTCCATTTGAATATTCATATCTCCGTTGCAAAACTTAGAATGGCAAATCGCCCTCATCTTCTCCGTCCAAGCCTGCTCCTATAAAAGGGTCAGACAATGGAGCAGACACTCCCGACGGATTATTGCCGGATACCCCATTAAACCCTTGAGCCGAAGGTACTGAATCGCGTTGGATTCTCCAGGCCCTTACATCGGTATACCATCGTCCATTGAACTCTCTCGACTCTATATTGATTGAGATATTCAATATCTCTCCCACATTATATGCACGCAACTCAGAGACTTTCTCATCGCCCCATACATTCATACAAATTTTGCGCGGATAAGACTCAACTGTCTCAACAATAAAGTTCTGTTTGCACCAAGCTCCTCTGGCGCTGCTTCCTCTCTCCTCCTGCAACTTTTCAACAAGTTTGCATTTTAATTCAAGTGCCATAACTTGTTATTTTTTCTCAGTCTCTTCTGCTGCTTTGTAAACCTTAACAAGCTCAACCTCAAAAATCAAAGTAGAGTAAGCAGGCAAATTAGGACCCATTGCGCGTGGACCATAACCCAACTCGTATGGAACCCACAAAGTTATTTTTCCACCCTCGCCAACAAGCTGCATACCTTCTGTCCAACCTTTGATTACACGGTTTAGAGGGAATTTTGCAGTCTCGCCTCTGTCATAAGATGAATCAAATTTAGTACCATCAAGTAGAGTACCAACATAATGCACCTCTACTGTATCTGCAACAGTTGCCTTGATCTCCTCATTACCGGCATTCTCAATCTTGTACTGCAAACCGCTCTCCAAAACCTGTACACCCTCTTTCTCTTTATTTTCAGCCATGAATTTAGCCTGACGCTCCTCTCTAACTTTAGCCATAGCTTTTTCTGCTTTCTGCATGTAAGTTTGGATAATAACACCAATCTGCTGCTCAGGAATTCTTATGCTGTCACCTGCCAAAACATCAAAAATACCCTTTTCCATTTGAGCAATGTCAATTGCCTCCAAATTTGAAGATTTTAACATGTTTCCAAAAGATACTCCAACGCAATAACTTACAGAGTCAATCATACCTTTTGAAATGCCAGGCAACTTCTCTACCTTAGGGCCTTTGTTGCAACATGATGCAAACATTAGTGCAGCTACTGCACAAAGTGTAATTGTTTTTAGTGTTCTCATAATTATAATTTGTTATTTAATTAGTTATTTGCCTCCTTCTTACATGTAACCATCATTGCCAACAATCCAAGAACTGCCGCCAATGTAGATGTTATCAATATTGTAGCCTTACCAAGATTTATAAGATTAATATCCTTGAATGCCAACGAATCAATAAAAATTGACATTGTAAAACCTATTCCTGCAATCATGCCCAGAGCAAATATCTGTCTCCATCTTGTCCCTTGAGGCAGTTCTGCTATACCCAACTTCACCGACAGCAGGCTGAACAGGAAAATACCTATTGGTTTGCCCAAAAGCAGACCGAAGAAAATACCTGTTGCCACCGCAGGCACAGGTGATGTAAACAATCTCCATGTAATTTCAACACCTGAATTTGCCAGTGCGAACAACGGCATTATCAGGAATGTGGTCCAAGGATGCAACGAAGCCTCAAACTTATGCATCAACGGATTTATCTCCTCAACATGTTTGTCAATCTGATGTATAATATACTGTTGTTTAGGATTGGCCAAGACCTCCACTTCACTGTTGCTCGCCTCTTTGAATTTGCCCAACAAATGTTTTACCCTCACAAAGAACTTAACCTCATTGATAACAGTTCTGGAAGGAATTGTCATGGCAAGAATGACACCTGCAATTGTTGCATGTATACCCGACTGCAGGATTAACCACCAAAGCAACAAACCAGGTATTATATAAAGCAGCACACTGCGCACCTTGTTTCTGTTCAATATCATAAGAAATCCAACCACAAGCGCTGCATACGCAAGCATATCAAAATGAAGGGTATGGGTAGGATAGAATATTGCAAGCACAATAATTGCTCCCAAATCATCAACAATGGCAAGAGCTGTAAGGAACACCTTCAACCCCACAGGAACCCTCTTCCCCAAAAGTGACAATATACCGAGCGCAAATGCAATATCTGTTGCCATTGGTATTCCCCATCCATTTACCGACGGAGTACCATTGTTGAAAAGGAAATAGATGACAGCCGGAACTATCATACCACCCACAGCTGCAAATATTGGCAATGCTGCATGCTTAAATGAAGAGAGTTCTCCAACAAGCATCTCTCTCTTGATTTCGAGACCTACGACAAAGAAAAATATGGCCATAAGACCATCATTTATCCAATGTCCTATCCTCATTGTGATGGAAAAGTTTCCAATGGTTATTCCTGCATCCTTATGCCACAACTCATGTACAAAGTCAAGTGAAGGCATATTTGCACAAACCAATGAAACTATTGCACAGATCAGCAGCAATATGCCGCCTATTGATTCGTTATGAATGAATTGGTTGAAAAAGTTTCTTGCCTCAAGGGTCATCACGGCTCTCTTTGGTATTTTCATCTTCTTTTCTATTTTGTTAGCGCACAAAGATAATTAAATATTTTAAACAATTCCCTCCCTTAATATGTCATGAATATGAACCAGACCAACATACCTTCCATTATCCATAACTACAACCGATGTAATCTTGTTTTTCTCCATGATGTTAAATGCATTTACAGCCAACTCATCAAGTTCTATAACTTTAGGGTTGCGGGACATGATGTCCTTAGCCTGCAATGACTCAAACGGTATACCCTTCTCCACCATTCTTCTCACATCACCATCTGTAATTATACCAAGCATAACATCGTTGTCACCGACAACAACAGTTGCGCCCAATCTGTTTTGGGATATATTGAAAATGGTGTTGGGAATTGTCTCATTCTCCTTAACACAAGGACGCACATTTTCATCAATAAGGTCAGAGACTTTAAGGTACAATCTCTTGCCCAACGAACCTCCAGGATGGTACTTTGCAAAATCTTCCGGTGTAAAACCCCTCAGTTTGAGCAGACACACGGCAAGAGCATCACCCATCACCAATTGGGTTGTAGTGCTTGAAGTGGGTGCAAGATTATTTGGACACGCCTCTGCATCAACCGTTGCCCTTAGAATATAATCCGAATGTTTTGCCAGGTATGACTCAACATTTGATACCATAGCTATCAGTTTGTTTCCCATTCTATTGATCAAAGGAACAAGAACCTTAATCTCCGGAGTGTTTCCACTCTTTGATATACATATAACAACATCATCCGGCTGTATTATTCCAAGATCTCCATGAATGGCATCTGCCGCGTGCATAAATATAGACGGTGTTCCTGTTGAATTGAGAGTTGCCACAATTTTTTGGCCTATTATTGCACTTTTTCCAATTCCTGTTATAATTAAACGTCCTTTGGAGTTATATATAAGATTAACTATATCAACAAATTCCTGATTGATGTATTGCTTAAGATTATTGACGGCCTGCGCCTCTTGCTCTATAACGCCCACCGCTAGCTCAACCATTTTTTTTTGAGAATTTTCCATAAAAATTTTGTAAAAAATAAACTAATAGGTAATTTAGTAGCACAAAGGTAAAAAGAATTTTATCCACAACATCCCATTTACTCAAATTATGCGTACTACATCCGACATTTTGCACCACAAACTTAAGGAGTTTTTTGGATTCAGTTCCTTCAAGGGAGAGCAGGAAGCCATTATTCAACATCTTATTGATGGAAACAGCGCATTTGTACTTATGCCTACTGGAGGCGGAAAATCCCTATGTTACCAGCTGCCGGCGCTTCTTATGGAGGGCACAGCAATTGTCATATCCCCATTGATAGCCCTTATGAAGAATCAGGTTGATGCAATCAGGGGATTTGTAGACAACACTGAGGGCGTGGCGCATTTTCTCAACTCCTCCCTTAATAAATCACAAATTCAAGAGGTTAGGGAGAATCTTTTAAGCGGAGTTACAAAATTGCTATATGTGGCGCCAGAATCTCTTACAAAAGAGGAGAATATACAACTGCTCCAAAAGATAAAGATCTCTTTTTACGCTGTTGATGAAGCTCATTGTATTTCAGAATGGGGACACGATTTCCGCCCTGAATATAGGAAAATCCATCCTATAGTGAATGAGATAGGCAAGGCTCCAATCATTGCACTTACAGCAACTGCAACTCCAAAGGTGCAGCAGGATATACAGAAGAACCTTGGAATGCTTGACGCCAAAGTTTTCAAATCTTCATTCAACAGAGAAAATCTCTATTACGAAATAAGACCTAAAGTAAATACTGAAAGGGAGATTATAAAATTCATCAAGAACAACAGCGGCAAATCTGGTATAATCTACTGTCTCAGCAGAAAAAAAGTGGAGGAGCTTGCAGAACTGCTTAATGTGAATGGCATCAAATCACTTCCATACCATGCAGGTCTGGATGCAGCAACCCGCGCCCAGAACCAGGACAAGTTCCTTATGGAAGAGGTTGATGTAATTGTTGCCACAATTGCTTTTGGAATGGGTATAGACAAACCTGATGTGAGATATGTAATACACTATAACATACCAAAAAGTCTTGAGGGATACTATCAGGAGACCGGCAGGGCAGGAAGAGATGGTGGCGAGGGCCAGTGCATTGCATTCTATAGCTACAAGGATATTCAGAAACTTGAGAAATTCATGCAGAACAAACCTTTGGCAGAACAAGAGATTGGCAAGCAGCTCATCAATGATACCGTTGCCTATGCCGAATCCAATATCTGCAGAAGGAAATCCCTTTTGAACTACTTTGGAGAGATATATCTTCCCGACAGTTGTGGAAATTGCGACAACTGCCTCTACCCTAAAAAACAGTTTGAGGGCAAAGAGTTCTTGTGTACTGTAATTGACCTTATCAAGAGCATGAAAGAGAACTTCAAGGCAGACCACCTTGCAAATATTCTCGGTGGAGTAACAAACTCCATCATAAAATCATATAACCATAACAAGCTTCACTTTTTTGGAATAAACCCAAATAAGGATTCCAAATTCTGGTTGGCCGTAATAAGACAGGGCATAATTCTGCAATTCCTTAACAAGGATATTGAAAAATATGGTCTTATATCTGTAACCGAAAAGGGAGATGAGTTCTTTGAGAAACCATATTCTATACTTATGTCAGAAGACAGGGCATACGTTGATACAGATGATGATGAGGGCACAGCAACGGTTGGAGTGCAAAAACAGCACTCAGGAGGAGGTGACCAGACACTTCTGTCAATGCTTAAGGATGTACGCCACTCTCTCTCCAAAAGACTGAAACTACCTCCTTTTGTAATATTCTCAGACCCATCTTTGGAGGATATGTCAATAATGTATCCTATAACCATTGATGAATTGAAAAACTGTCAGGGAGTAGGAGAAGGAAAGGCAAAGAAATTCGGCAAGGAGATTGTTCAGCTCATTGCAAGATATGTTGAAGAGAATGACATCATCAGACCTACTGAATTTGTCGTCAAATCTGTAGCCAACAAATCTCTTAATAAGGTCTATATAATAAAGAGCATCGACAGGCGTCTGCCTTTAGATGAAATTGCAGAGGCCAAAAATATGGAGCTCGACCAGCTTTATGATGAAATTGAAGCAATCGTAGGCTCAGGTACAAGAATAAACATAGATTACTATATCCGTCAGGTTATAGATGATGACAAAGTTGACGACATTTATGACTACTTCAAGGAGGAGGCTACATCCGATTCTGTAAATGAAGCACTTAAGGCTTTAGGACCGGACTACACAGAAGAGGAGGTGAGATTGATAAGAATCAAATTCATGTCAGAATTAGGAAATTAGAGAAAAAACAAAATATTTTATATGATATGAACCCCAAAAGTCTGTTAGCCTTTGGGGTTCATATCATTTTCTTTTGTTCTTATTTTTTTAATGAAGAAATATTCTTCCAGACTATCTCATTATCGCGTCCCCAATATGTAAGCTGTTTTTTTGCATATCTCCTGGAGTTGCGCTTTATAAGTTCCACTGCCTTTTCAAGAGAAATGTTACCATCCAGATAATCAAATATCTCCTTGTACCCAACAGTACGCAGAGCCGGCATCTCCCTGTAAGGCAATAATGACTCAACCTCTTTAAGCAAGCCCTGCTCCATCATAATGTCAACCCTGCGGTTTATTCTGTCATAGAGTTCTTCCCTGTCTCTTGTCAATCCCACTTTACGTATGGCAAACGGTCTCTCCTTCTTCTGGTTCTTCCGCCATTCCGAGAATTTTTTACCTGTTTGTAAAGTAACTTCCACTGCACGTACAACCCTCTGTCTGTTCTGCAAATCAACGAAATCGTAAGCCTCTCTATCTATTG
The DNA here is from genome assembly GCA_017555925.1 of Bacteroidales bacterium. The sequence continues at coordinate 11,881 of JAFZFL010000179.1, forward strand.
CCTTAAGCTGTTCCACCAGTTCGGCCAATCCTTCGGGTGTTTCTGCCTTACTGCTCAACTCCCTCCTCAACTGCTGGTCTGCAGCCGGAAAATCATCCAACCCATTACAGAGGGCATCTATATATAGCCCTGAACCTCCAACCATCACAATTCTGGAGTGCTTCTTGAAAAGTTCCTCCAAAAGAGCCAATGCCTCTATCTCATATCTCCCTGCAGTGTATATATCTGTAACCGAATGGGAAAAGATGAAATAATGCCTCACCCTCTCCAATTGTTCAGGAGAAGGGGGTGCTGTACCAATCTTCATCTCTTTGAAAATCTGTCGGGAATCACATGAGATTACAGGAGAGCCATATTCAAGGGCCAACTCAATTGCATAGTCGGTCTTTCCCACGCCTGTTGGACCCAATATTATTGTAAGTTCAGGTTTCTGCATTTTTCCCAAATCTTGCACCCTCAATTTTACAAATACTCCTCACCTTCAGGAAGTTCCTCATCATCAATTGAATCATCCTCCTTCATCTCATAAGAAGATGACTCAACAAATTGCTCCATATCGTCATACCTTTTGGCAAACTGATCCGGATTGCGTCCCTTCTCGGCTGTAAGACGCGGATATGATGCTCTCGGATGCTCATTTACCTCCTCTACAAAAGTAAAGAGAATGGATCTATCTTTGCGTACATCAAAGACATATAAGAAGAGATTCTCTTTCTTTGACAACAAATCTTCTATTGTAACGCTGTCCATTGAGCCGTCGCCCATATCAAAAAGGCCATACTCACTCTTAATGTTACCTACTGCATCCAAGCCCCTGAAAAGAACCATCTGATCGGGTGCAAAATCAAGATCTCCAATAAGATAATCATGAAAATCATAAAGAGTCATTCCTGCCTTTACTTCATACTCCCTCATAAAGACCTTACTGCCTTCAATAGATGCCCTAAACTTATAAATTGACATAAAAATCCGTTATTTCTGGTTACTAAAAAATCAATTGCAAGATAGTACATTTTTGCTAAAAAATTAAATTGCATTTTAACAAAAAAGGGTGTAATTTTACGTGTTGATATGGATAGATCCCAGACATCTGCTAACGACTGCTATAAGAGCATATTAGAGCCATCTACCGGTCTTTTCAAAGATAACGGCAGTAAGTTTTTGGCTTTTGCATATCCCGTCACTTCAGAAGATGAGATAAAACCGTTGGTCCAGCAATTGAAAAAAGAGTATTTTGACGCGCGCCACCATTGTTACGCATACAGGATAGGGCACACAGGTGCAATCTGGCGTATGAATGATGATGGAGAACCTTCATCTACGGCAGGCAGACCAATATACGGACAGATCCTTTCATCTGAATTGAGCGATATTCTTGTAGTTGTTGTAAGATATTTTGGAGGGATAAAGTTGGGAGTACCCGGTCTTATAAGAGCTTACAAGACATCTACAGCCGATGCCATAGCCAATGCTACAATAATTGAAAAGATAGCAACAACACCTTACAGGATTATATTTGACTATCTTCAGATGAATTCGGTAATGAAGAGGCTTAAGGATATGGGACTCACTCCATCAAACCAGCAATTTGATCTTAACTGCTCTTTGCGGGTTGATGTACGGTTAAACAATACCGACGCTTTTCTTGAAGCCTTTGACAAACTCGAAGGGTGCAGGATTGAGGAGATAGTTGCTCAGGAAGAGAATGAGGATGAAGATTTATAAGGAATAACATTAAAAACTATATATATGCCTAAAAGTCTAATTTCAATCCACGATTTTACAAAAGAGGAGATTTTGCACATCCTTGATGTTGCAAAAGAGTTCGAACAGAACAAATCCCAGAGGATACTGCAAGATAAGGTTGTGGCAACCCTGTTTTTTGAACCGTCAACCAGGACAAGACTTAGTTTTGAAACGGCAGCAAACCGTTTGGGAGCAAGAGTGATTGGCTTCTCGGATGCCGGCAATACCAGTGTAAGTAAAGGCGAGACCCTTAAAGATACTATCAAGATGGTATCAAACTATGTAGATATTATTGTTATGCGCCATCCTCTTGAGGGCAGTGCCAGATATGCTTCAGAAGTGGCGTCAGTTCCAGTGATCAATGCCGGAGACGGAGCAAACCAACATCCTTCACAAACCCTTCTTGACCTTTATACCATCCGTCAGACCCAAGGCAGATTGGACAATATAAACATCAACATGGTTGGAGACCTCAAGTATGGCAGAACCGTCCACTCACTTTTGCAGGCAATGTCGCACTTCTCTCCAAAATTCACATTTACAGCTCCTGAAGAGTTGAAGATGCCAAAAGAGTACAAAGCTTTCCTCGACAAAAAAGGCATTCCATACACAGAGAGAATCGAACTTGACAATGGTATCTCAGATACCGATATACTATATATGACACGCGTACAGCAGGAGCGCTTCTCAGACCCTATGGAGTATGAAAAGGTTAAGAATGTATATAGCCTTACAGCCTCTATGCTCACAGATGCAAAACCTAATATGAAGATCCTGCACCCGCTTCCAAGAGTTACTGAGATAAGTCAGGATGTAGATGACACTCCTTTTGCATACTATTTCAAACAGGCAGAAAACGGAATGTACGTTAGAATGGCTATTATTGCCTATCTTCTTGGTTACAAATAATTTACAACTTTAAAAACAACAATGATGGAAACTAATATCAAAAAATTGAAGGTAAGTGCAATTGAGAATGGTACAGTACTTGACCATATACCTGCCAACCAGCTTTTTAAAGTTATAAATATTCTTAATCTTACTGACTGCAAAAATCAGGTAACATTCGGAACCAACCTTGAGAGCAAACTGCTTGGCAAGAAAGCTATCATCAAGATTGCCGACAGATACTTTGCCGATGACGAGATAAACAAGATAGCATTGGTTGCACCGCTTGCTAAAATCAATGTAATCAAAAACTTTGAAGTGGTTGAAAAGAGGGTTTTATCTGTTCCTGCTGAGATTTCCGGCATTGCAAAATGCAGTAATCCAAAGTGTATAACCAACCATCAGCCCGTGCAGACACGCTTTGCGACAGTAACAGAAGACGGACATTTGAAACTCCATTGTCACTTCTGCGAAAAAATGACATCAGCCGAGAAAGTGGTTATTCTTGCAAAGAATTAAAATTATAACCTTTTTGCATAAAATTGATTATAATTTGTAATAAAAGTCTTATCTTTGGCTGAAATATTGATTTAATCAGCAGTTTATTTATTTCCAGTGAAAGTTAAATTAGTAATAACGATAAATTAAATATAAAATGAAAAAAGTACACAATTTTAA
>JAFZFL010000180.1 GCA_017555925.1 Bacteroidales bacterium
ATACTACCACGGGTTCTACAATCTTGAGAGATATTGAAGCTTTGCCTAAGGGTCTGCTCTTCTGGCGTTCATCAACTCACTTCCTTGGTGGGGTTGGAGTTGTTATCTTTATGTTGCTGATTCTTCCATCTGCAAGTACATTCAGGATGAGATTGAGCAAGATGGAGATTTCGTCACTCTCGCAGGAGAATTACAAGTTCAAGACAAAACAGACAATCAAAGTTATATCAACAGTATATGTAGGTCTTACAATTCTTGCCGCGCTTATGCTCAAGTTGGCCGGAATGAATTGGTTTGATGCTGTAAATCACGCCTTCAGTGTGATAGCCACAGGAGGCTTCAGTACAAAGAATTTGTCTATCCTTTACTATAATTCCTCCTCTATAGAGATAGTGATGTATCTCTTTATGTTGTTGGCGAGTGCCCATTTTGGGCTAATATATATTAGTGTTACAACAAGATCTCTTAAAATTTTCAAATCTTCGGTAATAAAGTTCTACTTCTCTACAATAGTTGTCATGACTGTAATTGTAACTCTTGATATATATTTCAGCGGTACTGTTGGGAGTTTGTTGACAAGTATCAGGCAAGGAGCATTTATGGTCCTCTCTATGGCATCTACGAGCGGTTTTGCAATTGCCGACACATCTGTCTGGCCAAATCTCTCCATTTTGCTGCTGCTATACCTCTGTTTCCAATGCGGCTGTTCAGGTTCAACAACAGGAGGAGTAAAGTCCGACAGAATATTGATATTCATTAAATCTTTCAAGGCACAGTTGAAGAAGCATGTGCATCCTAATGCTGTTGTGCCTGTAAGGGTTGGAAACCATATTCTTGAGAAAGAGATAGTCTCTTCCGTTGGTATGTATATAATCATATATGTGGCAATCATATTGTTGGGAGCTGTCATTTATTCGGTGGTGGGGATGGATTTTATAGACTCCTTCTCATCATCAGTTGCCCATATGGGAAATATAGGACCGGCTTTTGGTTCAGTTGGAGTATTTGACAACTATGACCATATTCCATTTTTTGCGAAATTTATATCTACCATTCAGATGCTTTTAGGACGTCTGGAGATATATCCTTTGCTCATGATATTTGTAATTTATAAATGGCGTTAGCAGGAGGTATTAGATAGTGGGGGTAGAAAATTTTTTGGCAGAAAAGATGGTGGAGAACCTTAAGTTTGTTCCAACCACCTGTCAGGACACTCTTTTTAAAGAGCTTGCTTCTTTTATTACCGGTGATGCCGGCAATGATTGGCTTATGCTTGTGTGTGGGTATGCAGGTACAGGAAAAACCTCTGCGATGTCGGCCTTTATAAAGGTCCTTAAAGCTTTTCAGAAAAAATATATCCTTCTGGCACCTACAGGCCGTTCTGCCAAGGTGCTTGCAAATTATACCGGAGCTCCTGCAAAGACAATCCATAAACAGATATACCGCCAAAAATCGCTAAAAGACGGAATTGGCCATTTTTCTATAGACTTGAATAAAAATAGGGATACGCTATTTATTGTTGATGAGGCTTCGCTTATAACCATTGGCAATATGACGGGGAATACCTCATTTTTTGGTACAGGGGATCTTTTGGATGATCTGATAACTTATGTAAGGTCCAATTCAGGAAACCGTCTTGTACTTATGGGTGATCCGGCCCAGCTGCCGCCTATAGGTATGGATGCAAGTCCGGCTCTTGACAGTTATTATCTTTCGGAATATGGGGAGATTAGGGAGTGTATGCTCAAAACTGTAGTGAGACAGCAAAAAGAGAGTGGTATTCTTTATAATGCCACACTTTTGCGTACTGATATTGAGAGTGAAAATTATGATACTCCGCAATTTGAAATTGACGGGTTTGAGGATATAAAGAGAATTCATGGGGGAGAGCTTATAGAGGCCCTGTCGGACTCCATTGACAAATATGGCCTTGATGAGGTGGTTGTCCTTTGCCGTTCAAATAAAAGGGCAAACAGATATAATGCAGGAATCCGACAGAGTGTGCTGTACAAGGAGGAACAGCTTACCAAAGGAGACAAACTTATGATTGTTAAGAACTGTTACCAGTTTCTCGAAAATATTCCTGAACTCGACTTTATAGCAAATGGAGATGTGGCCTGTCTGGAGAAAATCAGCGGGTATGAAGAGCGTTACGGACTCAGGTTCGCTTCTGCAACTCTTTCTTTTTCTGATTATAACAATGTTGAAATAGATGCCAAGATAGTTTTGGATACCCTTACATCTGAATCTCCTGCGCTGGATCAGGAGCAGCAGAAGATGCTCTTTAATGAGGTGTATGCCGACTATGATAACATTACAGTAAAAAAGAAGAGGATAGATGCCGTTAAAGAGGATCCTTACTTCAATGCTCTGCAAATTAAATATGCTACAGCCATAACAGGTCACAAATCACAGGGCGGCCAATGGAAATGTGTATTTATAGATAATCCCTTTTGGGGTGATGAATTTACAATTGACGACAAGAAATGGCTCTATACAGCTATAACAAGAGGTGTTGAGCAGGTATATCTTGTAAATTTCAAAGACAAATTATTTAAACAATAACAATATGCTAAACAGATTTTTTAAACTATGTTCAATGGGCTTGATTGCGTTCCATATTTCATTTAATCTGTGTGCCCAAAATTTACACCAGGAAAAAATTCCTCTTACGCAGGAGCAGATTCTGGGCAAATTGCCTGATGGAATCATAAAACCAAGAGCAAATTTTGCCGGATGGCACGATAATTCCAATATAATTGTAAGGCAAAATACTCCCGACGGAAGGGTAGAACTGCTGTATAATGTGAAAAAGGGCACAATGGAGAAGTTTGAGCCCAATCAGAACAGGAGTGCGGCACTTCCGGCATCAGGTAACGATGAGGCTTTGATGAAGCAGCTCATATCTGCCATTGGAAAGGATACATACAAAAAGACAATCCTTCATACTTTTTCTCCCGACAGTTCAAAAATTGCCTATATACGTGGGAACAATCTCTATATATTCTCATTTGCAGAGAACTGTGAAACAGCACTTACATCTGATGGAACAAATGTGCTGATGAACGGATACTCATCTTGGGTATATTATGAGGAGATATTGGGCCGCTCAACCAATTACCAGGCATTCTGGTGGAGTCCCGACAGCAAAAAGATTGCATATTACAAGTTTGATGACAGCAATATTCCAATGTTCCCAATTTACAACTCAAAGGGAAAACATGGCTATATTACAGAGACACGTTACCCGAAAGCAGGAGATGACAATCCTAAAGTTGATGTTTACATTGCATATGTGGATGATATGGCAAAAGCCCGACAGAGTGAGCATATAAAGGCAGATTTCAATCGGGAGGATGACCAGTATTTTGGAATTCCGTTCTGGAATGCGGATGGAAGCCGTTTCATTATACCATGGATGCCAAGAGAGCAGAACCATCTGCTTCTTTACTCTGTAGACCCTGCCAATGGCACCAAATCGCAAGTATATGAAGAGAAACAGGATACCTGGATTGACTGGATGGAGGATATGCAGTTTACATCTGAGGGATTCTATATGATACGTGATTTTGAGTTGTGGGAGCAGATCTATTTCCAATCTTTTGATGGCAAAGTGCTTAAAAAGATTACTGATGGCAACAACTGGGGTATAAGATTCATTGATGTTGATGAGAAGGGTGGCTACATCTATTATATGGCCCGTAAGGAGTCGGGCGCGAGATATGATTTCTACAAGGTAAGTCTTAAGAGTGGTGAGATAACAAGATTGTCTGAAGG
>JAFZFL010000181.1 GCA_017555925.1 Bacteroidales bacterium
AAGAGATTGGACAGCTTGAAGCATTGGCTGCAAAATATCCCAATACCCAATCTGTTGCAGGCAAGTATAAACTGAACGAAGAGGTTGAATTTATGAAGAGCCTTGATGTTATGGTTACTATGGACTCTGCCAATATGCACCTCGCATCCCTTGTGAGAACACCTGTCATATCGGTCTGGGGAGCGACACACCCTTACGCAGGCTTTTATGGATGGGGGCAGAACCCCGAGAATGCACTGCAAACAGATATGGCTTGCCGTCCATGCTCAATATTTGGAAACAAAGCCTGTACAAGAGGTGATTACGCCTGTCTTAAAGCAGTAACACCCCAACAGGTGAAAGAGAAGATATTGGAGGTGACAGCAGCAAGATAACACTACATAGTATTTTACTTAAGCTATTTATAAAATGGAAAAAGCTATAGATAAGAGGAAAATTGAGATAATGGCCCCCGCCGGTAATTTTGAGTGCCTAATGGCAGCTATACAGGGTGGAGCCAACTCTATCTATTTTGGAGTGGGAAACCTGAATATGCGCTCCCACTCTGCCAACAACTTTAACCCGAGCGATATTGACAAGATTGTTGAGATATGCAACCAGCATGGGGTACGTTCTTACCTTACCCTCAACATTGTCTTGTACAATGATGATATCGAGCCTATGAAAGAGGCCCTTGATGCAGCCAAAAAGGCTGGCATTACAGCTGTTATTGCATCAGATATGGCGGCAATATCCTACGCAAGGTCTATTGGTCTGGAGGTACATATATCCACCCAGCTTAATGTTTCAAACTATGAGGCCGTAAAATTCTATTCCCAGTTTGCCGATGTGGTTGTACTTGCCCGTGAGCTTACACTTACACAGGTTAAAGAGATAAGCCGCAAGATTGAAGAGGAGGATATCAGAGGTCCCAAAGGAGAAAGGGTTGAGATTGAAATGTTCTGCCATGGAGCGCTATGTATGGCCGTTTCGGGCAAATGCTACCTGAGCCTTCACCATTACAATGCCTCCGCAAACAGAGGCTCCTGCTTCCAGCTCTGCCGACGCGGATATGAGGTTACAGATTTGGAAACAGGCCATAAACTTGAGATTGACAACAAATATATAATGTCTCCTAAAGATCTTTGTACCATCGAGTTTATGGACAAGATGATTGATGCAGGAGTTACTGTTTTCAAAATTGAAGGACGCGCACGCAGTGCCGAGTATGTAAGGAAAGTTACTGCAGCATACCGTGCTGCAGCAGATGCAACCCTTGAAGGCAGATTTACTCCAGAGCTGGCAGCCTCGTTAAAGGAGGAGCAGCTGAAAGAGGTATTTAACCGCGGGTTCTGGGACGGATACTATCAGGGAGCAAAACTTGGAGAGTGGAGTACCGTTTATGGAAACAAGGCAACCCGCAAGAAGACATATATAGGAAAGGTAACCAACTACTTCTCCAATATTGGTGTGGCAGAGATTCTTGTTGAAACCGGAGAGCTTAACGTAGGGAGCAATATTCTTGTCATTGGGCCTTCAACGGGTGTGATTGAGATGGAGATTCCTGAAATAAGGGTAGATCTGCAACCGGCCCAAACGGCACAAAAGGGTGTATTCTGCTCAATTCCTATTCCGCACAGGCTACGCAGATCAGATAAAATATATCTGTTTGAGTAGAGAGGGGTAGAGACTGTCGGGGAAGAGGTCTGATAAAATTAAAAAAGGTGGTCGGAATTTATCCAGCCACCTTTCATTTTTCCTGAATCCCTTGCTCTACACATTCTGGAGAGGCTCAAGATATTTGTTTATAAGCTCACCAATTTCATTCTCTTTTTCGTGGTCATTATTGTTTTTAAATACCTCCTGCAACAACAAAAGGTATGAGAATGCCTGGTTTGTGTACTCATAAGACATAAATCCGTCTCTATAAGGTTTTGAGAAGAGTACAATTGCCTTTACAGTCTCGTCGGCAAAAGCATCAGCCAGCTTATAGGCCTTCTCCTTCTGGCCGGCAGCAGCATAAAGGCTTATGGCATCAAGTACAGCTTTGTCGTTGAGACCCGAAATGATTGCATTGTTCAACGGTAAAGTTGCGGCAGGTATAAGTTCCTGCATTTTGTCAAGTACCTCAATAGCCTTCTCTTTCTTGCCCTTTGCATAAAGCGCTTTTGCAGTCTGAACCATAATATCTCTTGGAGATACAAGGCTGTTGAATGTAAGCAGATGCTGATAATCTATATTAAGGGTTGTATCTTTAAAGTTATCCCATTTGTATACATTCATAACCCTGTCATACATTGCATCTTCATCTACCTGATCTATAATACCATTAGCCACTCCGGTCCTACTCTTTATAGGGACAAGTTTATATACAAAGCCATCATATTGCAGATAATCTTTCAAACCTATGTTAAGGTCACCGCCACGTTGGGCAAAGTATATAGGTCTCTCCCAATTGTAATGGGCAAGAATATCAAGGGTAATGAGCTCCACTTTGTCAAGCGAACTTTTACCCGTAGGAATATTAAGGATCAGTGTATCAAGAATTTTATCATAATCCTTTTCTGCCACGATTCCATTTTTGATTACATTCTCCTTATTCACAGGAACAATCAATTTTCTTGCAGGAAGATAGTCATGATCCTTGCCGTCTGACATAGGTATTCTAATCTTTGGATTCTTGAATATTTCTATGGCATCCTTGGCCGAAATAGGTCTGTTGAAACGGTCATATATCTGTACAAAGTCATTTGTACCATAGAAATACTGCGACTTGTCAAGCGATATAGGAAGAGGATCTGACTCATACATCCTGAACTTCATCTGGTCTATATACCAGTCGGTGCCAAGAAGGGAGGTATTGACTATTCTTACATCTGTTCTTGTTCCCTCAACCTCCTGTGCATACCACAACGGGAATGTGTCATTATCACCATGTGTTACTATAAGTGCATTCTTTCCAAGCGGTTGAAGATAGTTGTATCCCATATCCCTCACAAAATATCGTCCGCTCCTATCGTGATCATCCCATGTCTGGGAAACCATCTGAAGAGGAACCATAATTCCAATTACAGATGCCAGAGCAGAAGCAACTGCTGGAGATGAGAATTTCCTCAACATCTCTGCAATCCACATTACTCCCAGGCCGATCCATATTGTAAAGACATAAAACGAACCCGCGTATGCATAATCACGCTCTCTCGGTTGCATAGGAGGCTGGTTCAAATAGACAACAATTGCAATACCTGTCAGGATAAAAAGCAGCATTGTCACCAACCAGTTCCTGTTATCCCTTTTAAGTTGGTAGAAGAGACCTATCAATCCCAAAATGAGAGGCAAGAAGTAGAAATGATTTTTTGCCCTGCTCCCCACTATATAATCCGGACCTTCACTCTGGTCGCCCAATCTTATCTCATCAAGGAATGATATGCCACTCTCCCAGTTGCCCTTGAACATCTCACCCGGATATGAAGGCTGCAAATCATTCTGTCGTCCGGCAAAGTTCCACATAAAGTACCTCAAATACATGAAATCCAACTGGTAATCCCAAAAATACTTAAGGTTTGCGCCAAATGTAGGCTTTTTGTGCTTGCCTCCGATATTTGTACCTTTACCCTCTGTATACATCTCATAGAAAGAAATATAGGCATCTCCCGGTCCGGAAGTATACATTCTTGGGAAGAGCATTTTTGAATTTGATGAATACACAGGCTCGGCAGGAGAGTTCACTTTCACATATTTGCCATTGTGTACATT
>JAFZFL010000182.1 GCA_017555925.1 Bacteroidales bacterium
ATCATATACAGTTGAACTCTTTGACAAAGGGACAAATAAAATAGCCCAAAAGGTTGGAGAAGAGGCAGTGGAGACGGTAATTGAAGCGATAGACTGCAATGATGAGAGGTTCATTTATGAAGCATCTGATCTTATTTACCACCTTCTTGTTCTTTTAGCCCATAAAAATATGGATTTGGAGAATATTGAGAAGGAATTGTATAAACGTCATAAATAAGAGATGTTTTAAGTGCAACAATTATTATCTTTGCCTAAATGATATTAAAATTATGGAAGTGAAAGAGAGTTTGCCTATTGTTGCACTTATTTATGATTTTGACGGAACATTGTCGCCTGGAAATATGCAGGAATACTCCTTTATAGGTGCTGTAGGAATGGAAAAGGAGGAGTTTTGGGCAGAAACAGCTGTAATGGCAGAAAATCAGGATTCCGACAATGTTCTTGTATATATGTTGCTTATGCTTGAAAAGGCAAAGCAGACCGGGAAACCTATCAGAAGAGAGAGTTTCAGGGAGTTCGGCAAATCTGTTGAGCTCTTTAAAGGGGTTCAGGAGTGGTTCGGCAGAATAAATGAGTATGGCCTCAAACATGGTATAAAGGTAGAACACTACATCAATTCATCGGGCACCAAAGAGATTATTGAAGGAACATCTATAGCAAATGAGTTCAAGACAATTTTTGCATGCTCCTTCTATTACAATGAGAATGGCGATGCCATCTGGCCTGCCGCTGCAGTAAACTACACAAACAAAACACAGTTCCTCTTCAAGATAAACAAAGGAATATTCAGCATAAGGGACTCCGTTATGACCAATGCCTCAATACCTGAGGATGAGAAACGTGTATCATTCAACAATATGGTCTATTTTGGTGATGGAGAAACCGATGTTCCATGCATGAAACTCATAAAACAGCTTGGAGGAACTTCAGTTGCTGTATATGAACCCGGAAATGCAAAAAAAATGAACATTGCCCAAAATCTTATGAAACAGGACAGAGTGAACTATCTTTGCCCTGCAGACTACACAGAGGGTGGCAAACTTGACACACTTGTGAAGACGCTCATCAGAAGAATAAAGGCAGACGAAGATCTACTTAAAATGAAATAGATATGGATTTGCTTACAAATGTTGTTACCAGTATAAATAATCTGTTGTGGAGTTACGTTCTTATTGCAACTCTTATAGCATGTGGCTTATGGTTTACATTCAAGACCAAATTTGTACAGTTTGGAATGATTGGCCACATGTTTAAACTATTACTTGAAACAGGAACAGATAAAGTAAAAGGCAACAAGCAGTTAAACAATTCATCTAAAGAAAAGAAAGAGCGAAAAATCTCCTCTTTTGAGGCATTTGCAGTCTCTATTGCAGGACGTGTTGGTACCGGAAATCTGGCTGGAGTTGCAACTGCTATAGTAATTGGAGGCCCGGGTGCAGTATTCTGGATGTGGGTAATAGCATTAATAGGGTCGGCAAGCGCATTCATAGAATCAACCCTTGCCCAACTCTTTAAGCTTAAAGGTAAGGACTCGTTTCTTGGAGGCCCTGCCTATTACATTGAAATTGGCCTGAAAATGAAATGGTTATCTGTTTCGTTTGCAATATTTACAATACTTACTTTCGGCTTTGCCTTCAACTCTGTACAGAGCAATACATTGAGCGCGGCGTTAAGTAATGCATTCAGCTTCAACCCAACAACAATAGGAATAGTTCTTACAATCTTTACAGCACTTATCATTTTTGGTGGAATACAGAGCATTGCAAAGGTAAGCAGCGTTATTGTACCAATAATGGCCATTGGATATGTATTAATAGCCGTTATAGTTATTATAATGAATATTACAGAGTTACCTTCTGTTATTAAAACAATTACTTCAAATGCATTTGGTTTCAGGCAGGCAGTTGGAGGAGGTATAGGCGCAGCCCTTATGCAGGGTATCAGAAGAGGACTCTTCAGCAATGAGGCAGGTATGGGTTCGGCTCCACATGCAGCTGCTACAGCAAATGTTACACATCCCGTAAAACAGGGATTCATTCAAGCCTTGAGCGTATTTACAGACACACTGCTTATCTGCAGCTGTACAGCATTCATAATACTCTTTAGCGGCTCTCCTGTTGACGGCACTATAAATGGAGTACAACTCACACAACATGCCCTCAATTCAGAGATAGGAGACTTTGGAACATATTATATTGGATTCATACTTATCTTCTTTGTATTCAGCAGCATTTTGGGCAATTACTACTATGGTGAGGCCAACGTTGCATACCTTGTCAAAGAGAAAAAGGCAAATACACAGAAGAGAGTAATATTTCTGTATAGAGTGCTTGTAGCTGCCAATGTCATGGCCGGAGCAGTAATGAGTCTCGATCTTGCCTGGAACATTGCCGACATTACAATGGGCATGATGGCTCTTTGCAACATGACCGGCATAGTATTGCTTGGAAAATATGCAATACGTCTGCTTGACGATTACAAGAGCCAGCTCAAAGCGGGCAAAGATCCGGTATTCAACAAAGATATTCTACCAGAGATCAAAGAGAGATTAGAGTGCTGGTAACATGCTCTGCAATAATGCCGGCACACTTCTCAGCACCATAAAATGAAGAGTTGAGACACAAATGGTATGAGGATGAGTGTCCCCACTCTTTGTATGTGTAGTAGTTGTAGTAGTCGGCACGCTTCCTGTCCTCCTTATGCATATACTCCACAAGCTGCTCATCAGACATCTCTTTAAAGCCGTTCATCTTTACACTTTTTCTCAAACGCTCCACCCTGTCATTATCAGAAGCGGTTATAAAGACACTCATGCAATTTGGCTCCTCCCTCAATATGTAATCGGCACACCTGCCCACAAAAATAGCCGGTCCTTTAGATGCCAGATCTCTTATAATTTCGCCCTGAATCCTGAAGAGTTCACTCTCGTCAAGTACAGAATGAGCAGTTCCAAAATTGTTGTATGCCATATTGGAGAAAGAGATGCCAAAGAGGCCACCACCTCCCCTCTTGGGGTTCTCATCTGCATTCTCAAAAAATTCAGGAGATATGCCGCTCTCTTTTGATGCAATCTTTATCAGCTCCTTGTCATATACAGGAATACCAAATATTCCCGACAGTTTTTTAGCTATTTCCAATCCGCCTGCGCCCAGCTGACGACCGATTGTAATATAAAATTTAGATTCCATCACTATATCTTTTTAGTTTCTTTATCTGATTCAACAAAAGGAATGTTGCCACTATGCTCGACATTGCATCGGCAATAGGCATACTCCACCAAACACCATTAACGCCAAAGAATGACGGCAGGGTTAGAAGCAACGGTATAAGGAAGAGGAGCTGTCGGGAAAGTGATAGGAATATTGCCTTTCCTGCCATTCCCACACTCTGGAAAAAGTTTCCTGTAACCATCTGAAAACCAACTATCGGGAAGAAGATGAAAACAATTTTTATACCCTTTCTGCATATTTCAAGAAGCTCCGTGTCTGATGTGAAAAGAAATATGAAGAGATTAGGGAACAATTGTGTGATGAGGAAGCCCGAAGTTGTTACGCATGTAGCACATATTATAGTGGTAATGAGAACTTTATAAACACGGTCAAACCTCTTTGCACCATAATTGTATCCTGCTATTGGCTGCATGCCCTGGTTAAGTCCCATCACAATCATTATGAATATGAAGGCTATACGGTTAACTATTCCGTAAGCACCAATGGCAAGGTCGCCTCCATGACGCTGCAACCCCTGATTAATAAGTATAACCACCATGCAAGCGGCCACATTCATAGAGAATGGTGCGGCTCCTATTGAAATGATATCTTTTACTATACGTGGTACAAGTTTATAGGTTCCCTTTGCAAAATGGACAACATTGGTTTTGGTTGAGAACATTTTTAGAATCCAACAAAGGGCAAGCAGCTGTGCTATTACAGTAGCTATGGCAGCACCACGAATACCCCAGTCAAAAAGGTATATGAAAATTGGATCGAGAATTGTATTTAGGACAACTGTAAATATTGTAACGTTCATGGCCTGTTTCGGAAAGCCTGCTGCACGTTGTACAGCATTGAGACCCAAATACATATGTGTTACAACATTACCAATGAGGATTATCTCCATATACTCCCTTGCATAAGGAAGTGTCTGATCGCTTGCTCCAAAGAAGAAGAGTATGTCATCAAGAAATATATATACCAGAACCATGTACAATACACCTACGATTGTGTTGAGTGTAAGCACATTTCCCAAAACATTTCTGGCCATATCGTAATTTTTCTGCCCCAGAAGCATAGATATTGATGCCGATGCACCAACTCCAACCAAAGAGCCGAAGGCAGCTCCAAGGTTCATAAGCGGGAATGTAAGGGCCAATCCTGCAATTGCCAAAGGACCAACACCATGACCTA
>JAFZFL010000183.1 GCA_017555925.1 Bacteroidales bacterium
AAATTTTTTTTGAAAAATTTTACAAAAAAAGATGAACTTTTTTAGTCCATCTTTTCTTTAGTCTAAATAACTACTTAATAGTTAACTCTTTACATCAAATGCTATTTTTCATTAACTTCATCTAAAATTTTTTGAATTTTTTCTGTACATCCGCCACATCCGGTTCCAGCGTTAGTGTACTCCCCAACATCTTCCACTGTCTTCAAATTATACTTTTTAATAGCATCTATTATTGTACCCCTTGATACAAGGAAGCACTCGCATATAATCTCTTTCCTATCCATAATTTTATTATTTAAATATTCTTCAAATAATAAACATCAGGATAAAGGGTTTGTTCACTGCCTTGCAATACCCATTCGCTCCCTTATAAGTTTTTTTGCCTCTTTCCAGCGTGGCACATCCACCCTTGAACCTACAACTTCTACCACCTTTGAAGAGATAATGGAGCCTACATCGCCACAAATGTCTATTGGCATACCCAAAGAGTGTGCATATAGGAATCCCGCTGCATAGAGATCACCGGCACCGGTGGCATCTATGCACTTTGCCGGGTATGGGGGGATTTTTGCAACACTGCCGCCACTCTTTACCAATGATCCGTCGGGACCTAACTTTACAACTGCTGTATTGCAAATCTGCGCAATTTCATCCAAAGCCTCACGCGGCTCTTTTTTGGTAAAGGCTTTTGCCTCCGTTTCATTGGCAAAAACTATATCTACATAATTCTCTATTATATCATGCAGGAATGCGTCATTGCTCTCAACCACATTATAACTTGCAAGATCTATTGAGATTATGGAACCTGCGGCTTTTGCCAATTCTACCGCACGCCTTACCAGACTCTGGTTCTGTACAAGGTACCCCTCTATATGAAAGTAGTCATATCCCTCAAAGAATTCGGGTTTGAGATCGTCAGGCTCCAACTCCAATGCCGCACCAAG
This sequence comes from Bacteroidales bacterium, assembly GCA_017555925.1. The sequence goes on from JAFZFL010000183.1 coordinate 945, forward strand.
ATATACTGCAAATGTCCTTTCTGAGTTTGGAGCAGTAATGAATACCATTGCCTTTCCGCTCGCAGACTTACCTCTTAATAGGGTAGGCCTTATTCCCACACTCTCCTGACCGCTCTTAAAAAGTGAACCCAACTCATCATTGCCCACTTTGCCAATAAAGCCGCACCGCATTCCAAAAATTGCAGCTCCTGCCAACGTATTTGCTGCAGATCCGCCTGGCACATACTCTACTCCCATAGGTTTGAGCACCTGCCATATCTTGTTGCCGGTTGACTCATCCACATGTTGCATACTGCCAACAGGCAAATGGAATCTCTCAAGAAGGGTATCGTCTGGTAATATTGCCAGGATGTCTGTAAGCGCATTACCTATACCCAGAATTGATTTCATATACGTATTGTTATAATGTTAATTATACTTCACTTCAAACGTATTACTATAATATATAGGAGCGCCTGCGCTGTCAATACCCTCAACCACCACTCTGAACTCTCCGCCATAAGCAGGAAGCAGACACTCAATGTAAAATGACTCACCTGCCTTTATATCAACTATAGGATTCCAATAGATGGTGCCATTATAGTTGGGATACTCGCCGTTTTCCCTAATTCTGTCGCCCCAAAAGGCAAGAGGATATGCCACTCCCTCATAAGGAATGATCTTTACGTTTCCGCCAAGTTGCAAACCACCCATATCACCTTTATATGTATTGAATTCAACTATACCTCCATAAACAAAATTATTGAGGGCCATTTGAGCCGGATAGATAATTATCTCCTTTACAAGCAGCGGGTCAAAGTCTACAATCATTTTATGGTTTCTTACAGGAACGCCATCAAGCAATACAAGAGCGTTACCGCCTGTAAAGTTGAAATTGCCAATTGAAGTCTCCACCGATATTTGCAAATCGGTCTGTTTGTCATGTCTTCTTACCCTCAATCTCTTTACATACTCCCTTATCACATCCTCCATAACCGGGAATCTGGTATAATCATCAAGTTTGTAAACCACCGGCTTCACCTTACCAACAAGAGGAGTTGCCCTCATTGGCATAAGATTGTAAAGGGTATCATGCTCAAAACGTCTTGAAATCTGCATGTCCAAACTCCTCGCAACCAACGCACCATGCATATCTTCAGATATTTTTAATGCGGGAATCTCTTGTACAGTGTGATTATATTTCTCATTTACAAGTACAATATCATACTCACCCTCTGCAGCATTCCCGTTTGAGAGGCTCTTTGCAATATTCACATTGCCTGCAATATCAAAAACAAGGTCACAATCACCATATATATTATTGGTATAATACTTCACTAACCCCAAGGAGTCTGATGTTGCAATATAAACATCAATCTTGCCGTTGAGTGCCGACATATAGACATTCTTACTTCCTTTTGCCACCTCTTTTTTGTTTCCCTTATTCAGAACCTGTGCCTTTATAAGCTCTCCGGCATAATCAACATCTGAAGTAGCCTCAAAATCGCCTGTCCGCTCCAAAAGAGAAGTGGAGTTATAACCATTCTGACCTATCATCTTTTCTATTCCCGACAGATTATACACCGACACACTTACTGAAGCATCCCTGTCGCCCAACTTATTCAATGTAATTGGCACCGATTTGCTCTCTCTCCCTACAGAAGCAGGCATATCAACCGACAATGCCCTCGCCATATATGTAGCGGCAGGTTCTGCAACATCGGCCGTTACAGGTTCGCCTGAAGAAACAACTTTAACCCCATCTGCCACTCTCTCGTTGGTAAGCGTATTGAAGAGGGTCACTATCTTGCCATTGAAAGGAGAAACAGAATTGCCTCCATACATTTTTGTAT
>JAFZFL010000184.1 GCA_017555925.1 Bacteroidales bacterium
CATTTGGTGTAACAAGTATATCATTATCTATTTATATTTATCATATGTTTAGAGTTTTCTTGTTGATATTATTGTCGGGTTGTATTTTTTCGTGTGCCAGTACGGAGTCATCTGTAAATTCTTCTGTGGAGGTTATTAGGGTGGGAGAGAGCTTTGCCAATAAGGGTAATGTGAATTTGAGCAGGTATGCAACGTCAGTGGAGTATATTCCATTGGAGACCTTGCCCCAGTCAGTGTTGACAAGTGTAAAGAGTTTGAGATTAAGGGTTTTGGGTGATAAAGTTTATATCTTTGATAAAAATGCAACTCTCGTCAAGCCAAAGTGGCCTGTACTCTGTTTTAACTCTACAGGTAAATTTATGCACTCGGTAGGAGTTTTAGGAAACTCCGAGAAGGAGTGTATGAATATAAAGGATGTGATTGTAAATGATGTTACAGATGAGGTTATTATTGTTGATAGGGCAAAGTTCCTCTTCTATACTCCGGATGGAGAGTATAAAAGAACTGCAGATGTGATACATAATGGACTGAGAATTGATGTTTACAGTTTTGGGGCGAACCGTTATGTGTATTTCAAAAGTCCCTCTCTTCTTGATGAGAATCAGTCTCATGATGTGATAGTCTTTTTGGACTCCCTTGGTAAATCATTATTCAAAAGAAGGATGCTCCGTATGATAGTAAGACAGAAAGCTTTCGGTAAATTCCCTGAACATGACGATTATAGAAGCTCGAGCCTCTACTCTTCAGAAAGTAATTTGACTCTCTATTCGTGTAAAGATTCCATTTATAGCATTAATCCAATAAATGGTGAGCTCCAGCTAAAATATTTTGTTGACTTTGGTGAATATGCAACAAAGAAATATGATGGGGCCCAATTATATTCACTGGCGGAAGGGTATTTTGATACTGACGCTTTTATTGCAATGAAAGTTCTTTTTACAGCCTCTTCATTTCAAGATATGGATGAGCACTATAGATGGTCCAATGTGATTTATGACAAGGAAACAAAAACAACCACGACGTTAAAGTATAACTCAGATTATGGTATTGCAGGTTTTACCAATGATCTTGATGGCAGTATGCCGTTTTATCCAGCGTACGTCAAAGATGGTAAAATGTATCAGATGCTGGATGCGATAGACTTTATTGAGTACGCAGAAATATCCAACTCTGCAAAGATGAAAGAGGTTGCAGCAACCCTTACCGAGGAGAGTAATCCTGTTATGGTGGTAGTGATGCTGAGGTAGTAGTGGTGCTGACACTCACGTAGGGGGAACTGTCGGGAAGCTCTGTTACAAATGTTGTTAAAGTATGGGAATTTTCCTTAAAAAAAGTTATCTTTGTCTCCAATGTGTAATTTTTTAAGGAGATATTATGAAAACTTTTAAAAGTGTTTTGATTTTGGCTGTTGCAATGTTGTTGGGTTTTGGAGCCAATGGTCAGATTCTTCAGAATGGCGTACCGGCTCCGGCAGGCGCAATTGTATATTCATTGCCAAGTACTACAATATCTTTGAAGGTTACTGCTCTTCATGAGTCTTTTGTTGCAGGACCTTATGCAAAATATGCAGAGAAATATTTGGGTATTGAGGCCCGTACAGAGAGTAAGGATACGTATACTTTGGGAGAAATTGAGATGATTCCTTGCATAGAGGCAGATCCTTCTGTAAGAGTTGCGGTAAATTTGGGAACATCAAAGAATGCCTCTGCAAACTTCTTGAACTTCTGTTCACAGGGTCTTATTATAACTTCCGACAGTTATACAGGTAAAGAGGCGCAGTGGCGTTTCCCTTCTGCTGCAGACAACAGTGAATTTGCATCTTCAGGTGCCACATCAAATCTCGACAGCAGGACAACTACATTGTATAAGAGTGTGAAGACAGCGTCGGGTCTTGAAAAGGTTCCGGTTCAACAGACTCAGGTTGTGGAGAAGAGTGTTGAACGTAAAGCGGAAGAGACTGCTGCCATGATTTTCAGATTGCGTCAGAAGAGACTGGATATAATTACAGGTGATACAGATGCTACATATAGTGGAGAGGCTATGGCTGCAGCTATTGGTGAGATTACAAGATTGGAGCAGGAGTATTTGAGCCTCTTTATTGGCAAGAGTCTTGTAGATGAACAAACTGTGGTTTTTGATGTTGTTCCAAAGGCTGAGAATGGAGGAAATCAAATGTACATTGCTTTCAGATTGTCAGATACCCAGGGCCTGGTTCCTGCTTCCAATATGAGCGGAAGGCCTATAGTGCTTGAATTGCAGCAGGATGGTACACAATCTGCAGGAGTTTCGGAGGTGGCAGCTTCGGCAAAGGGAAAGATCTATTACAGACAGCCTGCTACAATGTTGGTGAAACTTTTGGACGGACAGAAGCTTATTATGCAGAGCAGAGTGCCTGTGTATCAGTTGGGCCAGACTTTGTCGTTCCCTGCAGATATAGCAGTAAAATAGCGGCACAACGGCTGTGAAGCAAGCTGTCCGGAGCAGACCTTATAATTTGGTTATAAACAATTAACAATAAAACATAAAACACTTAAAATATGAGTACAATTGCAGAGTTGAATCCACAGATTGTGTGGAAAAACTTTTATGAGTTAACAAAGATTCCGCGCCCTTCAAAATTTGAGAATGAGGCTGCGCAATATATTTGTGATTTTGGTAAAAAACTTGGTCTTGAATCATTCAGAGATGAGATTGGTAATGTGATAATCCGTAAACCTGCAACTCCAGGCATGGAGGACAGAATGGGCATTATCCTTCAGGCACACGTTGATATGGTTCCTCAGAAGAATAATGATGTTGAGCACGATTTCAAGAAAGATCCTATCAAACCAAGAATAGTTGACAATATGGTTTATGCTACAGGTACAACACTTGGTGCAGACAATGGTTTGGGTTGTGCAGTTGCAATGGCAGTTCTTGAGTCAAATGATTTGATTCACGGTCCTATAGAGGTTCTTATCACTATTGATGAGGAGACCGGTATGACAGGTGCCCGTGCATTGAAACCAGGCGTTCTTAATGGTGATATCCTTATTAACCTTGACTCTGAGACTGAGGGTGAGCTTTATGTAGGTTGTGCAGGAGGTCTTGACGGTTCTGCTGTATTCCAATATACTACTGAGGCTGTTCCTGCAGGTTATGTTGGCCAGAAACTTAATGTTAAAGGTCTTGTAGGCGGTCACTCTGGAATGGATATAGTTCTTTACCGTGCAAACGCAAACAAAGTTATGGCAAGAGCATTGCTTCCTCTTGTAAGGGATTTGGGAGCAAAACTTGTAAGCGTAGAGGGTGGAAATATGCGTAATGCAATACCTCGTGAGGCTGAGGCTCTAATTGCTCTTCCTGCAGACAAACTTGAGGCTGCTAAAGCTGCTGTGGCTAAAGTTGAGGCAGAGGTGAAAGTTGAGTATGCCGCTACAGATAAAGATGCCAAAGTATTCTTGGAGGATGCAGCAGTAGCTGGTGAGGCTATTTGTGATAAAGTTGCACTTGCTCTTTGCCGTGCATTATATGCTTGTCCTAATGGTGTTGAGAGAATGAGTGATGCTATGCCGGGTTTGGTTGAGACTTCAAACAATATGGCTATTGTAAAATCGGAGAACGGTACAATTAAAGTACACTCTTTGATGAGAAGCTCTGTAGATACTGCTAAAGATGATTTGGCTGAGAGAATGCGCGCAGTATTTGAGTTGGCAGGTGCAGAGATTTCATTCTCTGGCGGATACTCTGGTTGGGCTCCTAATATGGCATCTCCAATTCTAAAAGAGATGAAAGCTGTTTATGAGAAACTTTATGGCAAACAACCTGCTGTAATGGCTATCCATGCAGGTTTGGAGTGTGGTATCCTTGGCGGTACATATCCTAACTGGGATATGGTATCTTGTGGCCCTACAATCTTCTCTCCTCACTCACCAGATGAAAGAGTTGAGATTGATTCAGTAGGCAAATGGTGGGATTTTGTTGTTGAGGTTCTTAAAGAGGCTCCACGCAAATAATCCCGAGATTATTCAGAACATATTGAATTGAATAACATAAAGCAAAACAGGGCGGCCCGGAAATGGCTGCCCTGTTTTTGCTTAAATACGTTTGATTAATAATTGTTTGTTTACTCAAATTTTGTATTGCAAAGATATATCCAATAATCAAAAAATAAGAATTTGAGAGTCTTATAATTCTTGCAGTTGGTGTAATTCAATATCTGATAATCAAGTAGTTACAATGGCGCGAATCTTTCACTTTCTTGCTATTGTTGTAATGTGCAGATAATCAGTATGTTATAACTCAGGCATCTTTGCTCTTTGTTAATCTGCTATAAATCAGTTAATTATTGGTGCTTTAGAATATTTTCAATAAATTCGTAAAGTTTCATTGAGAGAACTGCTATAATCAGAATAATTGCAATTGTCGCCATAACTGCAGGCCATCCCTGTGACAATGTATAGACCTCTTCCTTTATCATCCAGCTATACAGCAGATACATTATTGGGTAATGAATGATATATAGCGGGTATGACAACCTGCCAAGAAAAATGCTTATTGTATCAATCCTCTTGCCGTTTGTGTTTTGCAGAGCATTGCCGGCTCCTGCTCCCATTACTATTATAAATGGAAAAATGAGGACTATTGTGCAGAATTCGTAAAGACCGTTCAAGCTAAAATTCTCCCCCACGCTAAGGAATGGAACTGAGAAAATAAGTATCATGATTGCTGAGCTTGCAATGAATGCCAAAATTTTGGGAATTCCTTTCAATGAAGAGAAGCATCTGCACTTTGACTCTTTTGTGCCGTCAAATGCAAAAAGGCTCCGGCGTATTACCATTCCAACAGTGAACGGGAAGAGCATACGCAAAAGCCCGCCTGTAAAGTTCATTTTGTCAAGAGTCCAGCCAACTCCAATGCTTCCGTAGCCCGACATGTCTGTTATGGCAAAATATCCAAAAAGAAGGCCCAGAACAATGGCCGTAACCTTCAGCCATTTTGTGGAGAGTCTCCTGATTAGTAGAGCATATATTATGTTGCCAAGATACTCAAAGAAGAGTGACCAGCTCGGTCCGTTGAGAGGAAACATTTCGCCGTTACCCCTCACATCATTGCTGCATCCGGGAATCGCAGGAACAAGCAGCATACTCAACACAAAGGCAATCACTATATTGTACCAACTTGCGCTCTCTCCATTCCAGTTGCAGCAGCCTCCAATACAGAATGCCAAAGTTCCTATAATGGCACCTATAATCACCATAGGGTGGAGGCGTACAACTCTTCTCTTGAAGAATTTTCCTACAGACATTCCTTCCCATCTTGAGTCATAAGCATAACTTATTACAAATCCCGACAGCATGAAGAAGAAATCTACCGCAAGGTATCCATGGTTGAATGTCTTTATCACTCCATCTCCAGCTCCATTTGTAGCCTCAGCAAAGGCAAATCCCTCAAAAACATGATACCATACAACAAGAAGAGCAGCAACGCCGCGCAGGCCGTCGAGAATATTATAATGGGGTTTGTTCATTTTTCAGTCTTATTTGCCCATATAAGGTTACACTCATCGTTTTTATAATCCGGTTCTGTAAATGAAATGCAGAACAAAGAATTCAAAGTTAAAAAATATCTCTGGAAAAATCTAACGAATGAGGGGAAATAATGATGGCGGCACTGGTGTTCAATGACTTATGAGGACTTATGATGAAAGTCTCGCCGATGCAAAAGTGCAAGGAAATGAAAGGTAATGAGAGCGAACGGTTTTCAAATCATTACCCGCTAACGAAGTAAGTTTATAGGTCGTTGGAGTTTATTTCTACTCTCTGCCGCATTCTGCATAACAGTGTACAACTCGCTGATAACTAATTTTGTAACCAAAAAGAATTGGATTATGCGAAGTACATTTAAGGTACTGTTCTACGTGAACGGAAGCAAGGAGAAAAACGGTATTGTTCCCATTATGGGACGAGTAACAATCAACGGTTCTGTGGCTCAATTC
>JAFZFL010000185.1 GCA_017555925.1 Bacteroidales bacterium
TTCTTGCAGGACTCTTTGTAAACTTCAGGATGCCTAAATTTGCCAACTACGGCAAACTTATAGCATGGCTTGGATTGGGAACTGTAATAATGCCGGCATTGAGCGGAACATTCTTTGGAGCCAAACTCTATGAACTCTTCCCTATGCCTGAAAATATTACACAACTCTTCTTCAATGATATGCAAATGTTCTGGTTTGCAATTCTCTTTGGAATATTCCAGATAGTTGTTGCAAGACTTATACAATGCGTATACAATCTTATAAAGAAGAATTACAGAGTTGGATTGAACAGCCTTGGCTGGGCAATATCAATTGCATGGGCAACTTTGGCTTACGCATCATCAGAGACCGGCTTCGGTTATCCTGCATTTGTAAATTACATTGGCCTTGCAGGTCTTGCTCTAATAGTTCTATTTGGTTCAGATGCCAAGAATCCTATTGTAAGGCTTTTCAAAGGCACATTTACACTTTATGACTCAACAAGCGTATTTGGTGATATACTCTCATACATACGTCTGTTTGGTCTTGCTACATCCGGAGGTATCCTTGGATTTGTGATAAATTCAATATCACTTACACTTGGGGAGGTTCCTTATGTGGGCTGGCTGCTTATGATAGTGATGCTTATATTTGGCCATACCTTCGTAATGTTGCTTTCGAGCCTTGGTGCATTTGTTCACCCGTTACGTCTTACCTTCATTGAGTTCTACAAGAATGCAGGATTTGAAGGAGGCGGAAGAGCATATAACCCTTTGAGAAAACCTGAAAAACAATAAACAAAAATAGATTAACAATTTAAAAATTTTAATATTATGGAACAATTACCTTTCTTTTTGGCCTATGTTGGAATGGGCATTATGTTGGCAGTATCTTGCATCGGTAGTACTTTTGGTGTAACAGTTGGCGGTAACGCAACTATCGGTGCGCTAAAGAAAAACCCTGACATGTTTGGTTCTGCAATGATTCTTTGTGCATTGCCTGCGACTCAAGGTCTTTATGGTTTTGCAGCATTCTTCTTGATGCTTAACAAACTTAAAGTAATGGAGACTATCTCAATCAATGCTTCACTTGCTATTCTTGCAGCAGGTTGCGCTCTTGGTATCGTAGGTTTCTTTTCAGCTTTGAAACAATCTTCAATGGTTGCTAACGGTATCAATGAGATGGCTAACGGTAATGATGTATTTGGTAAAACTTTGATTCTTGCTGTATTCCCTGAGCTTTATGCGATCTTGGCATTTGCAGCAGCTTTCTTGGCTCTACCTGCATAATTTGATCCAATAAGAATAGACAAAAGAGTCTGTCGGGAAGAGCCGGCAGACTTTTTTTTTATTTATAAGTTCAATTTCTACCTGTAAAAGGATATGTAGATTTAAAATTGACTATATTTGCAGTTTCCCGTAGATAACGGCCCTTTTACAATTGAAGTTATTAAATTATAGATATTATGACACTAATCAAGTCAATTTCAGGTATCAGAGGTACAATCGGTGGCGCTCCTGGTGATGCACTTACCCCAATTGATATTGTTAAATTTACTGCAGCATATGCAGCTGAATTAAGAAGAAGAGTTCCAGGTTTGGAAAATTACAAGGTTGTTGTAGGACGAGATGCCCGCATATCGGGTCAAATGGTTGAGTCAATTGTTTGCGGCACTTTGATTGCGTTCTGTATTTATGTTGTAAATGCCGGACTTGCCTCTACTCCTACTACCGAGATGGCTGTGATTTTTGAAAAGGCTCAAGGTGGCATTATACTTACAGCTTCTCACAACCCAAAACAGTGGAATGCACTCAAATTATTGAATGAAAAGGGTGAATTCCTTAATGCAGCAGAGGGTGAAGCACTTTTGAAAGTTGCAGAGAAGGAGGAGTTTGACTTCTATGATGTAGACAGAATTGGAAAGATTGAGAATAAAGATTTTACAGATGCCCATATTGAGGCAGTTCTTGCCGACTCATTGGTTGATGTTCGTGCAATTAAAGCTAAAGGTTTTAAGGTTGTTCTTGATGCAGTGAACTCAGTTGGTGGCTCAACAATGCCAAAATTATTGGAAAAATTGGGTGTGGAGTGCATAGAACTGCATTGTACTCCAAACGGTCACTTCCCTCACAATCCTGAACCGCTACCTGAAAATCTTGTTGAATTGCGCGAAAAAGTTGTAAAAGAGGGTGCTCAACTTGGCATTTCTGTTGACCCGGATGTTGACAGACTTGCTCTGATTTGCGAAGATGGAAACGCATTTGGAGAGGAGTATACACTGGTATCAGTTGCAGATTATGTTCTACAGAACAGAAAGGGAGCTACAGTCTCTAACCTATCATCTTCACGCGCATTGAGAGATGTAACAGAGTCTCATGGTGAAAAATACTTTGCTTCTGCTGTTGGAGAGGTTAATGTTACAACCAAAATGAAAGAGGTAGGCGCTGTAATAGGTGGAGAGGGTAACGGCGGTGTAATTTATCCTGCTCTTCATTATGGTCGTGACGCGTATATTGGAATTGCACTATTCTTAAGCAATCTTGCCCATAAAGATGTGAAGGCTTCTGAACTCAGAGCAACATATCCACCATATTTCAGCTCAAAAAACAAGATTGAGCTATCTGACAAGAACCTTATTGACAAGATTTTGAATACAATCAAAGAGAGCTATTCAAATGAAAGGGTAACAGATATTGACGGTGTAAAAATAGATTTTGATGCCCAAAAGACATGGGTACACTTAAGAAAATCCAATACAGAGCCAATTATCAGAATATATGCTGAGGGTCCTACTCAAGAAGAGGCAGACAGATTGGCCCAACGTATAATTTCGCAGATTAATACAATTATAGGATAAGGGGTACAAGATGTTTTCATTCAGAACTACCCCTATAAGCCAACAACCCGATCTTATCCTCAAAGGGGGTAAGATTGGGATTTTATGTAATCAGACAGCATGGCATCCAGAAACCGGAGAGTACATCTTTGAGACCTATGCCAGAAAGGGGAATTTGAAAAGGGTATTTGTTCCAGAACATGGGTTATTTGGCGAACTTCAAGATCAGGTAAAACTTGATGAGACCTCTGTTTACAATTATGGAGAGGTTGAATTCATTTCACTATACGGAAATTCAGAGGAGTCGCTATATGCTTCGGTCTCAAAATTGGTTGATTTGGATGCTCTGATTATTGAACTGCAAGATGTAGGATGCAGATACTACACATATATAAGCACCATATTCAATCTTTTTAAAGTCCTTAAAAATGAGGAGATTGATTTGTCGGTATATATTGTGGACCGTGCCAATCCTGCCGGAAGACAGGTTGAGGGCACAATGCTAAGGGCCGGGTACAGGTCATTTATTGGCATTGAGGGTCTGCCACATCGTCATGGCCTTACAATTGGAGAGCTTGCATATCATCTCTATAACGAGATAAATGCCAAATTTCCATTACATATAATTTCATACAAGGCATCTCAGGGAAACAAGGATCTGCTTCCATGGAGCATTCCACCTTCACCAAACTTTCCAGGATTGTTTACAGCTCATTTCTATAGCGGACAATGCTTGTGGGAAGGGACTAATGTGAGCGAAGGAAGAGGTACTACAAGGCCTTTTGAGCTGTTTGGTGCCCCATACATGGAAAAACTGGCAAATTATAACAGTTTGAACGGATATGAGAACTGGAATGATCCAAAACATCCTATGCATGATGAGGGTGTCTTTATAAGATGGATGAAATTTATACCTACATTCCACAAATATAAAGATGAGTGCTGCTTTGGATTCCAGTTATTGTTGAACCCCAATATGCAATACCATGCATTGGCACATAATTTGAAAATTATGCGCTTCATGAGAGATAATTGCCCGGGCTTTGAGTTCAGACCAGGAAAATATGAGGCCGGGAATGACAAAACGGCAATTGAACTGTTATTGGGAGATAAAGATCTGATAGACTTTGTAAATGGAAACGGATCGTGGAAAGAGATTAAAGAGCATATAAAAATAGAGGAACAGAAATGGATAAGAAAGACCAAAAAAGATCTCCTCTATGAAGATGAACAACTCTACAGAATAAAATGACAGCTTATCTGTCGGGAAAAATAATGGTATATACAATAAAATTTAAAAATTATGGCAAATCCGGTATTAAATGATACTCTTTTTAAAAAGAGTGCCGCAGTATTTACTGAAAGCGGTACAATGACAGTCAAAGGCACAATGACAAAAGCATTGCTGCTGTTACTGTTGGTTATTGCTGCAGGTGCCTACACCTGGAAAATCTTTTATGAGGCAATCAATCCTGCATCAATCAGTGGTTGGATGTGGGGAGGAGTTATTGTTGGATTCATCTGCGCAATGGTTATAAGTTTCAAACCAAATACAGCTCCGTTCCTCTCACCTGTATATGCAGCTGCTGAAGGTTTGGTTTTGGGTGCAGTATCTGCAATATACAACTCTGCATTTGCAGAAACAGCTCCTAATATTATTTCTAATGCTGTTATACTTACACTATTGTGTGCCTTGGTTATGCTAACAATTTACAGGACTGGTATCATAAAAGTCAACGGTACTTTTGCAAGGGTAATAACAGTTTCGTTAATCACGATCTTTATTTTTTACATGGGAAGCATGCTGCTTTCAATGTTTGGAGTAAATCTTGAAATACTGCATGGCAGTTCTCCTCTAAGCATAGGAATAAGTGTTCTGATTGTTGGTATAGCAGCATTCAGTCTTCTTATGGATTATAAGTTTATTGAGCAGGCATCGGTTATGGGAGCCCCAAAACAGATGGAGTGGTATGGTGCATTCGGCCTCATGGTTACATTGGTATGGTTGTACCTTGAGATTCTGAAACTTCTTGGCAAGATTAATAGCAGAGAGTAATTGTCAAGTTTTTTTTGCAGCTATAAAATTAATTGCTACATTTGCACCCCGTAAATTTACATTAAAAGCAATAGTATTAATATTATGAAAAAAGGTATTCATCCCGAAAGCTATCGCCTAGTTGCTTTCAAGGATATGTCAAATGAGACAGTATTCATTACACGCTCTTGTGTTAATTCAAAAGAGACAATTGAGATTGATGGTGTAACTTACCCTCTAATCAAATTGGAGATTTCAAACACATCTCACCCATTCTATACCGGTAAGATGAAATTGGTTGACACAGCAGGTCGCGTTGATAAATTCTACCAACGTTACAAAAAGAAATAATCTGTCTTTAGAGATTTATATGGAGAAGGTAACCCGAATATGTGGTTACCTTCTCTTTTTATTGATAATACATATGATTTTTTGTAATTTCGCAAAGTATTAGCCGATTGCATAATGATTATACAAGAATCTATAAATCAACTTATTGAATTAAGTGAAGAGTATAATAGCGAGTCTTATTTTCTGGAAGATCCCATTATATTTCCAAAACACTTTGCATTACTCATGGAGGGCAAGCAGAGCAGCTGCGGAAAAATGAAGGATGGGTATGTTCCAACTCTTAAGGATGTGGAGATTGCTGGAATAATTGCGGCTCACCTTGCCTGGGGAAGAAGAGATATGATTATAAGAGATTGCAAAAGGGCCTTTGATGAGATGGAGTGGCAACCATACAATTATATTATGGCCGGCAAATATAGAGATGACAACTCAAGTCTGCATAGGACAATCAA
>JAFZFL010000186.1 GCA_017555925.1 Bacteroidales bacterium
GATAGAGGTGTATGTCCGCAAAGCTTTCTGAACTCTCTTATGAGGTGTGACTGGTCGGAATAACCGCATGTATATGCAAGATCTGCCTGATTGATTTTGCCTTGCTGATGCTGCATTTGTTTCAAGGCTTTTTGAAAGCGGACAATACGTGCATATTCTTTAGGGTTCATCCCTATGAGCAGATTAAACTCCCGCTCGAATTGTTTTTTACTTAAACAGCAAGCTGAAGACAAGTCTGTCACCAGAGTCTGAGGTTCAGTAAACAGTTGTTCTATTGCCGCATTCATTCGTTTTACCCGATATATGGTGTCGTATGATCTGATTGATAAGCGATCCAAGAGCCAGTTTTCGATCAGAGTCACGCAAAGGTTGTTATCCTCACATTCGAATACCTGTACTGCCAATTCGTTCAGCTGTTCATCTTCAATATCGTAGCCGGAAATTTCTTGATTATAGAAAGAAGAAGCCGGTGCATTCAGAAACATATTTATGGTATGTGGATGGAACACCACAACAATCATTTCAATGTCGTCATCAGCTTGCAGATGCGATGAGAAGTTGACCTGGCCACTGATTGTCAGTTTGTTCTGAGTCGTATTCAGTTCTGGAATATACAATGGCGTCCGCTTATGGAAGATGATCTGAGGGCATCCTATGGGAAATGTATAGGTGTTCATCATCTGATTGCTGCTGAATACCCAATAGTACCTCACATAAGGCTGTAACGACTTACACGGTTTATAAAAATTGAATGCTTCCTGAATCATATAATTTCAAAATACTATCACTATATTCCCTATACAGCATATTGTTATCATTAATGTTCATTGGCGTTAAAAGAACTGTACCATCCTTTATTTCAAAAGAATAAATAATAATGGCATTCACTTCATTTTTGAATTTTTCCCAACTTGCTTTTCGAGGGAATAAATCATAGAAACCTGTTTGTTCAATGTATTTCTTTCCCATATTAAGCTCTTTAACACCCTGTTCCTATTGCATCTCTACTTTTATGAAGCTAAATATTGCATTTTGTGCTTCCTTCGAAGAAAATATTAGATATTTATAATCTTCAAAATTAATATTAGGATGCACTCTTAGCCAAACCCTGAGACATCAAAATATCCACTAAAATTAAATCTCATATACTTGACTGAATCGTTCAACTTATCTGCCTGCTCCTCATTAAGCAGCTGCCCTGAATGACCGCCATTCCAAACGAAATCCGGCATCTCAGTGGCTAATTTCTCAGATGAAAGGATAGGGCATCTATCTGGGTGAATCATCTCTTTAATCAACATATCCATATAGAAAACCTTTCTTCCTTTTCCCGACCAATCTTTATCCTGGTAGGGATTTGAAGAGAATGTACCGCTCATTACAATGCCATTTGTTCCGGGGCCAACTTTAACCATATAGAATGAATCACCCTCTCTTGCATTCTCATAATCCCATACACTCCAATTGAAGTCTTCAAGTTTCCAGCCATTGGCTATATCTCTAAGATCTTCCTCAAATCTCTCCATTGTATATGAAGAAATAGAAGGGTTCCACATAAGAATGAATGTCTTTGGCATTCTCATTATATCAACTTTCTCAAGCACACCACTGCTCACCCGATGGCGGTTATTTCAGGCAAAGCATATCTATTACCTCTTTGAAGTTCTTGCGGCCAAATCCTATCCTGAGGTAATTGCCAGGATGTTCAAACATTGGAGATGGGACGGTCATGATGCCATATTTTTTTACTATGGCATTGCTGAATTCAAGGGCTGTTGCTGGTGCTGTTTCCAACAGGTAGCCTGCTTTGGCAGGATTGATTTCAACAAATGAAACACTTCCTGCAAGAGGTTCTGTGAATGACTTTACAAAGGGTAATTTGCCGTCCTCTATAGCAGCTTTGAAATATGAAATATTATCCTTGATCTTTTGCACGTTTGGCCCTATAAATTTGTCGGAGTGGTTCAGTGCTATAGTTGACAACACTTCTGATGGCGCACTGCTGCAAATGGACAGGTAGTCTTTGAATGAGTGAATTTTGGAGAGCAGTCCTCTGTCTTGTGATACAAACCAGCCTATTCTCAATCCTGCCAGGCCAAATGATTTTGCCATTCCCCACAAGCTTATCCCTTTTTCATAAAGATCACACACTGCAGGCAGCTTCTCACAATCGTCGTTTAGGATAAGCTCTCTGTACATCTCATCTGAATATAGATACGCATTGTTGTTGCGCGCAATCTCCACTATCTGATTAAGTTCATTGGGTGTAATATATGCTCCTGTCGGGTTGTGGGGGAAGTTTATAACTATAAGGCAGGTCTCATCTTTAACCAGAGATTCCAATGTGTCAACATTGTATTTTCCATTTTCTGGCAGCCAATATGAGATATCGCAGTCAAGTGATTTGAGTACCTGATATAAAGATTGGTATGCCGGTGATATTACCACTGCATGCGGTTTGCATTTCTTTTGTTGTTGTTCTACAATAACATTCATCATTATGAAACTCAGCTCTCCTGGAGAAGCTGCCAACACATTCTCCGGCTTGGCTTTAGTATAGAACCTGCAAATTGCCTCTCTTAAAACAGGACTGCCATAACCCTCTGTATATCCCAATGTTAGTGAATTCCACATCGCAAGTTCGTCGGGAGAAGCCTGATTTAAAATATACTCCATTGGATATCCGTCGCAATCTGAAGATGACAACATATACTTGGCTGTGAATTCATGTTTGGCAAAATATTGCTCCAAAATAAACGGTGATATTTGCATAACGGTAAATAGATGTAATTTTTTATCTTGTTTTGACGGGCTCCATGTGGATGCCAATATGGGTGTTTGGACCAAACTCTTCACGGAGGAGTTGCTCAACCCTGGTGGATGTTGTATGGGCATTTTCAAGGGTGGTTTGCCCGTCCATACGCAAATGTATTTCTATTGCAATTTGATTGCCGATGCGACGGGTCCTAAGGTGGTGCGGAGAGCTCACCTCTGGGAATGATTCTATTATTTGTAGAATGCGTTTCTCTGTTTCGGCGGGCAATGAACGTTCAAGAAGTTCATCAAGGCAGGGCTTGATGAGGCTAATTGCAACTCTTATGATAAATGCACTTACAACAATTGCAGCAATGGGGTCGAGGATGCGCCATTTTTCGCCAAGGCAAATTGCACCTCCTATACCTATAAGGGTACCAATTGAAGAGAATGCATCACTTCTATGATGCCAGGCATTTGCTATTACAGCCTGTGAATTAAGGTTTTTCCCTACACGAACTGTGTATCTGTACAGAATCTCCTTTGAAATTATTGATACAGCTGCTGCTATCAATGCAATTATGCTTGGAGCTGGGAGGAGTGCGCCATTGATTGCCTCAGATACTTTTGTTGCTCCACTTACAAGCAGACCAATTCCAACAGCAAAGAGAGCAAGACCTATAAGTGCAGTAGCCAGGGTCTCATATTTTCCATGCCCGTATTTGTGGTCGTCGTCCTCCGGTTTGCCGGATATTCTTACAAAAACAACTACCACAATATCTGTTATAAAGTCCGACAGAGAGTGAATGGCATCTGCGACCAAAGCAGAACTGTGCCCCAGAATACCTGCAGCAAACTTGAATAACAATAGGATAAAGTTGACTATACTGCCAATCCATGTTACTCTATATATTGATTTCTGTCGGGAATTTTTTTGCATTATAGGTGCTATTTGATCAGTGATTTTATATAATCTGCCATTTGTGGAGCATTTTTGCACCCCAACATATATTTGCTGCCATCTTTAAGCTCAACAATGAAGCAATCGCTTGAGCGTCCGTAATAGGCAAAATATTTACCCAGGTCACGCTCCTTAAACCAGCCCCAATATCCCATGAAACCTCCACTTCCACAAATGCGTATTGCACCCATGGTTGGAGGAGAGATCTTTACAGATTTTACCTCCTTCATAGGTATGGTTTTAATCCTTAAGGAACGGTTTATATAGATTGCATATTTGTCGGCGGCTATACTCAATGGGGCATAGTACAACCCGGCAAGAAGTATCATTACCAGAATCGCTACCAGCGATAGCCTGATATACATAGGCGGGTTATTGACAAAAATAAGTGCAACAAAAATAATGATGCTCAATAGAGTCGTAATTATACTGAATGTGCTTAAAACTACACGTTGTTTCATATTTGTTCTATTTGTATTGTAGTGTGACAAAATTAAGAATAATTCCGACAGGTTCTTTTTATTTGCGTGATAAATTGTGCTTTCCTCAATTGGATGGTGGTGGAAGCATCTGAATATCGTCCAGAGGAGGTTATTCTGTAGAACAAAGAGGTGTAACGGTTGTTTTGTATATAGCGGATTATTTGCTAAATTTGCGTGGTTTTGGTCTTTGAAGACTAATTTTGTTCAGTTGATTATTAAATTATAGTTGCTTACATTATGATAAAGAGGTATTGTGTATATGCAATGTTTGCTATTGCATTTATTGTAACATCATGTGCTACACCAACAAACATAGCCTATTTTCAAAATAGACTGGTTGACAAACCCGAAAAAATTGACAAGCATGGAGGTATAGTAATCCAGCCTAAAGATATGCTTTCAATTGTAGTTTCAAGCAAAAATCCTGAACTTATTGTAATGTTTAACTTGCCGGTTGTAAGCTATCAGGCAGGATCTGAGAGTGTTGCAACAGCCGGCTCCCAGCGTCTTTTGGGATATGTGGTTGATAATGAAGGTTATATTGATTTCCCAATTCTTGGACGTCTTAAAGTGGACGGCCTGACTCGTTGGGAACTTTCTGAAATGATAAAGAACAGGCTTCTTGATGAGGGGTATCTTTCCGATGCAGTTGTTATTGTCGAGTTTATGAATTTTAAAGTCTCTGTAATAGGAGAGGTCAATGCTCCTGGAACATATACAATAGCAGGTGATAAAGTTACAGTGCTTCAGGCAATCTCCTTGGCTAAGGATCTTACCATATTCGGACAGCGAGAAAATGTAACAGTCATTAGGGAGAAGGATAATGAGCGTATTATGTACCAGATAAACTTGTGCGATGTGGATATGTTCAAGTCTCCAGCTTATTATCTGCAGCAGAATGATATAGTATATATTGAACCAAGCAGTATCAAGGCACGTCAGTCTACAACAGATGACAAGGCATTGAGAATGACGAGCATCATGGTTTCTTCAGGTTCATTGCTTGTCTCAATTGCAACACTTATAATAAGTCTGGTACGATAGAAACCCTATTAATCCAATAAATAACTGATAGAACTATGACAGAAAATAATACTAACAATTCTTATATCAAAAATAGACAGGAGGAAGAATCTACTCTAAATTTTGCTGATTTATGGGGAATGATATGGGGCTATAAGTGGTGGTATGTGGTATGTGTGTTTGTGGCACTTGTAGTTGTATGCTTCTATATTTATAAAACGCCAAATACCTATCAGAGAACTGCTAAAGTTATTATAGACGAGTCTGAGCAGTCATCTACAATGAGAAATCTTACCCAGCATGCTATGGGTATGACAGGCCTTCGTGTAAATATGGCTGTAGCCAATGAGATGGTGGCATTCTCTTCTCCGGATCTGATGCAGAAAGTGGTGGAGCGCCTTCACCTTGAAACAAGATATTTTGCAAAGCAGTTATTTAGAAATGTAGAGTATTATCAAAATAATCCTGTTGAACTCCGTCTTGTTGAGGGTAATCCTCAGAAGGGATTTTCGTTCACTATTGTCAATAACGGTGACAATAATGTTGTTTTAAAGGATTTTGTAATAGGAGCGGAGAGTGTTGATGGAGAGGTTAAATGCGTATTGGGTGATACTGTCGTTACTCCGGCCGGAGTAGTTAGTCTGATTCCAACTACATTTCTTGGAGAGTTTGGTAAAGACATAAGAGTTACATGGAGCAATAGTATGTCAAGAGCCAAAGGCATATGCCAGAATCTCTCTATAAGCCTTTCAGGAAAAGAGTCTACTGTTGTTGTATTGTCGCTTAAAGATACTTATGCAGGCAGGGCAAGTTCTATTTTAAGTACTCTTATTGATACCTATAACGAAGATTGGGTGCGTAACAAGAACCGTTCTGCAAGAAATACATCTGAGTTCATCAACGAGCGTCTTTTGCTTATAGAAAAGGAGTTGGGTGGTGTAGAGAGTGAGTTGAAAGCATATAAGGAGAAGAACAAGCTTACAGATATGAGCGCTTTGGCCAAGAAATATCTTGAAGAGTCAAGTGAATATTCGTCAAAGGCATTTGATGTAAATAACCAGCTCTCTATAGCAAACTTTATTAAGGATTATTTGAATGATCCGGCAAATGCTGCGGCACTTATCCCTGCAAACTTGGGATTGTCTTCTGCAAATGTTGAGTCCCAAATCTCCGAGTATAACGAACTTGTTCTACAGAGAGACCGTCTTTCAAAGGGTAGTGGCGCAAATAACCCGTTGATTGCAGATCTCAATTCGTCGCTATCGGCAATGCGTACAGCTATTTTGCGTTCAATTGACAACTTTGTCTCAACATTGGAGTTGCAGGTTCAGAAGATTCAGAGCCAGGAGAATCAGATCCTTGAGAGAATAGCTGCAAGTTCGGGACAGGAGCTTCAGCTGTTGTCTATCCAGCGTCAGCAGATGGTTAAGGAGTCTCTATATGTATTCCTTTTGCAAAAACGTGAAGAGAATGAAATTGCAGCTCTTGTAAATGTAGGTAATACCCGTCTTATTCAAAATCCTAATGGTTCGCCATCTCCTATTGCTCCAAATAGAATGATGCTTCTTCTTGCAGCATTGGTAATTGGTTGTGGTGTTCCATTCTCAATTATCTTTTTGATGCGTATTATTGACAATACTGTGAAGGGTAAAGAGGATTTTGTTGAGATGATAGTTCCTTTCCTTGCAGAAATTCCACTAATTTCCGGCAAAAAGAGATTTGGATTTGTTTCAAAAGCTTCCAAATTCAATAATGACAATTGTAAAATTTTAGTTGAACAAGGAAAGCGCGATGTAATGAATGAGGCGTTCAGAGTATTGAGAACAAATCTGGATATGGTTGTTGAGAAGAAACCTGGTGAGGCATTCGTTTCAATGTTTACATCGTTCAATCCGAATGCCGGTAAAACATTTGTCATTCAGAATATTGCCGCAAGTATGTCTCTTAAGAATGCCAAAGTGCTTCTATTGGATCTCGATTTGAGGAAATCAACTCTGTCAAAGACACAGAATATAAGTGAGAATAAAGGTCTGTCGGCATATCTTAATGGAAAAGAGAATGATTATGCTTCAAAAATAGTCAAGTTGTCTGAAAATCTTTCAATTCTTCCGGTTGGTACATTGCCGCCAAATCCTACAGAACTTCTGTTGTCAGAAAGATTCAAACTCATGATTGCAGAGTTACGTAAAAACTATGACTATATTTTTGTGGATTGTCCTCCAATTGATATAGTGGCAGATTCTGCAATCGTAACCAAGTTTGTAGATATGACTATATTCATAGTAAGGGCTGGCCTGTTGGATAAGAGAGCTATCCCTATTTTGGAGAGTATCTACAATTCTGGAAAATATACACGTATGGCCCTTATCCTTAATGGAGTTGATTTGAGTGCCAGACGATATGGATACGGTTATGGCTACGGATACGGCTATGGCTATGGCTACGGAAATAAAGAGTAGATAAAAATGGGATTTTTAGGACTTTTCAAGACAAAATGCTCTCTTGAGCAGAGTGGAGTCCTTAATGGATTTAATGACCGTCATTCGCACATTTTGTATGGTGTGGATGACGGCATTAAAACATTTGAGGAGTCACTTTCTGTATTGTCATATATGGAGAGTGTTGGCATAAAGGAGGTGTGGTGTACACCACATATCATGGAGGATGTGCCAAATTCTACGGAGTCTCTAAAAAATCGTTTTGATGAGTTGTGTGGCCTTTATAAAGGTACAATAAAACTCCATCTGGCAGCGGAATATATGATTGACACTCTTTTTGAGGAGAGAGTCAGAATGAGGGATCTGCTCACAATGGAGGATGATATGCTTTTGGTGGAGACATCAACAATTACTCCGCCCTATAATTTGAAAGGATCGTTAAATAATGCCATGTCGGCAGGTTATCGTCCAATCTTTGCCCATCCGGAAAGGTGCCGGTTCCTTGATATGAAGGATTGTGAGGAGCTTGTCAGAATGGGAATCAGACTACAACTTAATTTGGCCTCCCTTTTGGGATTTTACGGAGAAGGAGTCAGAACCAAAGCAGTTGCACTTCTGAAAAAGGGACTCTATTTTGCGGCAGGCTCAGATTGCCACAGAGAGCGTGTACTAAGGGAACAGTACTCAAAAATGGAGTTGTCTGATGATATAGTTAAAAGGATAAAGGCTATCTTACAATAAGTTTCAGGACTCCGTCAAAAGTAGAGATAACTCCCAGTGCCATAATTATTACTCCTGCAATACGGTTGATTAGAATCAGCTGTTTGAGCCTGAATTTCTTGCGGAATACATTTATTGTTGTTGTAAGTGTAAACCACCAGGTTACAGTACCTGTAAATACACCCCACAAAGTGGTGATTATGGTTACATTGCCAGTGTTGTCAGATGAGTTGATTCCAACCGCCGCAAAAAGACCAAGAATAAGGAAGAGAGCTCCAGGATTTGTAATAGTCATTACCAACGCCTCTACAAAATCTTCAAGATGCCTCTTGTGGGAACTCTTTTGTCTTATCTGTTTTATAGGGTTTGTCCTATATACTTTAAGACCTATCAGCGCAATAATTACGCCTCCCACCAACATTACAATAGCTCTGTTTTCATTTATGATGTTCTCTACAAAGGCAAGACCCAAAAGGGCAAGTCCAGCGTAGAAAGTATCAGAAACAGAGGCTCCCAAGCCAGTAAAGAGTCCGGAGTTGCGACCTTTGCTCAAAGTCTTCTGAACACAAAGTACACCCAGTGGCCCCAATGGGATAGAGGCCCCAAGACCAACAATGAATCCTTTAAGCAGTGCAATAAACATCTCTATTCTCCTTTAATTTGCTATATTTGTACAAGTTTACAAATGTAGCAAAAATTGATATTTTTCAAAATATATAACAACCTCTTTAAAGTGACTTCAAAGGATAATAAATATTCTCAATTGTGTGGTGACAAATTTAAACGCAATACAATGTTGTGGCTGTTGGTAATGTCAACATCTTTTATGCTTTCAATTCCCTTTCTATTGCCCCATACAGGTTTTGTAGCCCTTTTTGCATTTATTCCGCTTCTTGCTGCCGAACAAATTGCAACCCAGACAGGAAAACGCCATTTTTGGATATATTACTACTCCTGTTTCCTTATATGGAATCTTGTAACTACATACTGGATATACAACGCAACACTGCCCGGAATGGTTGCGGCAGTGGTTCTGAATGCATTACAGATGGCTGTTGTCTTCAGACTATTCAGGTGGATGCGCAAATATTCACAAGGTTTTTTGCCATATCTTTTTCTTATGGTCACATGGTTGGCTTGGGAACATTCATACTTCAATTGGGATGTTTCGTGGCCTTGGCTGGTGCTGGGCAATTCATTTGCAACTTCAATAAAATCTGTACAATGGTATGAGTATACAGGCACTCTTGGCGGCTCATTTTGGGTGCTTCTTTCCAATACACTATTGTTCAGGATTATACATAAAAAAAATGAGGGTGAGAGAATCTTCCTCTCAACAATTTCAGCCTCATTGGTAATTCTGTTGCCTATAATTGTTTCACACATCATATTCTATACCTACAAAGAGCCTCAATTTGAACCCTCTTCAGGTTCGGGGTCCAGACAGTTTGTTTTGATCCAACCCAATATAGACCCATATACCGACAAATTTTCGGGCATGACCCAGACTCAGCAAAACAATGTGCTTCTGCAGCTTGCTACTGAGGCCCTGCAAAATGGAGAAATGGCTGTCGGGAGTAGAATGAATAATGAATCTGAGTTTATTGTAGCTCCAGAGACTTTTATATCGAGGTATCCTCTAATTAATGAGGATAATCCCTATATGCACTACTCATTCAACAGCTTTGCAGATTTCCTTGCAGATTACAATTCAAGGGAAGGGAATAACCTCAATATGATTATAGGAGCAGTAACAGATGATTACTATTATGGATATAATGAGAGGGACAAGAGCGGAAAGCCGATTCCTCCAACTGAAAGTGCAAGGTATAATGAGCGCGGTGAAGTGTGGTACGACAGGGCAAATACCGCAATATTCCTCAATTCGAAGGGGGGATATGAGTTCTACCACAAATCGAAACTTGTAGTGCTCGTAGAGAGTACTCCATATAAGAAATTCTTTAATCTTTTGAGCCATTTTGCAATTGATTTGGGTGGCGCAATTGGAAGTTATGCTACACAGGCGGAGCGTGAGGTCTTTGTAACTGACGATTCTGTAAAAATTGGAACTGCAATATGTTATGAATCGGTATACGGAGATTATTATAGAGAATATATACTTAAAGGGGCTCAGGTGATGAGTATAATTACAAATGACGGATGGTGGGGAGATACTCCCGGATATAAACAACACCTTTCGTATGCCAGTTTAAGGGCAATTGAAACACGTAGGGCAATTGCAAGAAGTGCAAATACAGGTATATCTGCCTTTATTAACCAGAAGGGTGAGATAACTTCATGTACTGAATGGTGGAAACCTGCATATCTCAAGGCCTCGCTGCCTTTAAATGACGAACTTACAATTTTTGTCAGACATGGAGATATAATAGGACGCCTGTCACGATTCCTCTTTTTTCTCCTTACCCTCATGGCTTTGGTTAGGGGCAGGTTAAAAAAACAGATCAGGCTGCAAGAGCAACCCGATCTGCTATAAAACCGAATATTTCAGGCTCTATTTTTCTATTGGTTCACTCACCTTGTCGAGCAGGTACAGAATTGATTTGAATGTAATTCCACTATTTCTTGACAAACCAATCTCGCAGGTCCTGCTGCTCGCATAACCGGTAGTGCAAGGTTTTCCAGAACCATCTGCAATGCCGTTTGTCTGCTCTTTCAATGCTCTCAACCCATGAGTGTTAAGTTCCGGTAGTGTAAAACCTCTATCTCCGGCAAAACCACAACAGTTGCTCTCTATTACAACAACCTCCCTGGCACACATCTTGGCAACATCATAAAGCATATTGTCTGTTCCCATCTTTTTTGTAGAACATACAGCAAATACTGCAATCTTCTCATCTGTAGGGGTAATTTTCAATCTCTTTACAAGGTGTTCCAATATGAATCCCGACGGATCATACAATTTGAGACTCTCCATATTTGAGCGCATGGTGTAGAGACAAGGAGACATATCGCACAATATAGGGTACTCTCCATTATTGGAAGCCTTCAAAAGCGCCGCTTCAAGCTGGTCTGACGCCTTTTTGCCAGCCTCCACATAACCTTTGCTGGAGAATGCCATACCACAGCAGAGCTTGTCAAGACTCTCCGGATAGATAATCTCGTATCCCGCCTTTTTAAGGAGTTTTTCTGTAAGTCTGGTTATCTCAAGCTCTTTGGAGTAGCTCTTGGTTACGCCCATACTTCTTGTAATACAAGATGGAAAGTATACAACTTTATCCCTGTTTGTCTCAGAAGGGTGAACGGTATTGGAAGTCTCAATCTTATGGGCTCCCTTAGGAAAATATTCATTCCATAAAGGAATCATATTGCAACTTGCAGCTCTTACACCCTTTGCCATAGCACCAAAAAGAGTTTTGCCAAACAGCAGTCTCATTCCGTATGCTATATTCAATCCGGCTCTCATACCAGATGTCACTTTATCCATATTGGATGCAACTTTAATGGCGTTAGCTTGAGCTTTAGGAGAGTGGTTAGATTCTCTTATTGTTTTTATCAGTTTTCCTGTATCAACCTTAACAGGACATTTCATTGCACATAAACTATCTGTAGCACAAGTCTTTTCGCCCCAATAGCCATATTGCTTCTGCATCTCCGCTGCAATATGCGGTGCCTCTCCGCTTTTACGCAGACGCTCCATCTCCCGGAAAGAGGCAACCCTCTGCCTTGGCGAGAGTGTAAGTCCCTCAGCAACGCAAGTACCTTCACAAAAGCCGCACTCCATACATTTGTCTACAATCTCATTTGTAGATGGACAAGGCTTGAGGTTCTCTATATGGGCATTTTTATTCGGGTTAATGATGACTCCCGGATTCAGGATTCCTTTTGGGTCAAACAGATGTTTAACCTCTTTCATAAGCCCGTATGCCTGATTGCCCCACTCAAGCTCAACAAATGGAGCCATATTACGACCTGTTCCATGTTCTGCCTTGAGTGAACCATCATATTTTGCAACAACCATATTTGCAACATCATCCATGAACTTGCTGTAGCGTTCGATTTCAGCCTCTGTTGAGAAGTCCTGGTTGAACATAAAGTGGAGGTTGCCGGCGAGTGCGTGACCAAATATTACCGCATCGTCATAGCCGTTCTTATGGAATATTTTGCGTAAATCCATAGTTGCGTCTGCAAGCTGGGGAACAGGGAAGCAAACATCTTCAATAATGGCTGTAGTGCCGGTTCTTCTCATTCCTGCTACAGTAGGCAGACACTCTTTTCTGATCTTCCATAATGTGGCCTGCTCCTTAGCATCTTTTGTAAAGGCAAAAGGCACTTCTGTATCAATACCTTTAATGCTC
Source organism: Bacteroidales bacterium (assembly GCA_017555925.1). The sequence goes on from JAFZFL010000186.1 coordinate 12,695, forward strand.
TCTGTTATTGTTGCAATCTTTTCATCAAGTGTAAATGGATTCTCGGCAGTTGTCTCTATAAGAAGACCACATGCATCACTGCCCACACTCTTTAAAAATTCTGGAACTCCTGGTGCATTTTCAACAGATCTGATACTTGCCCTGTCAATAAGCTCAACAGCCGATACAGGCTGTTGTTTAAGTATCTGTACAGCTTCGCAAGCGGCTCTGATTGTAGGGTATACAGCCAATGCAAGAGCTTTGTTCTTATTGTCTGCAACGGTATTGTA
>JAFZFL010000187.1 GCA_017555925.1 Bacteroidales bacterium
AGTGGAAAGGCTTTGCATTTTATGGGTCTGCTTTCAAATGGTGGCGTACATAGCTCTATTGAGCAGTTGTTTGCTGTCCTTGATGTTGCAAAGGAGTATGGCCTTGAAAATGTATACGTTCACTGCTTTATGGATGGCCGTGATACCGACCCTAAGAGTGGAAAGGGATTCATTGAGCAACTTCAGGCTCAAATGGCAAAATCTACCGGCAAAATTGCCTCTGTAATTGGCCGTTTCTACGCTATGGACAGAGACAAAAGATGGGATAGAGTTAAGGTTGCTTACGATCTTCTTGTAAATGGCGAGGGAGAGATGACAACAGACCCTGCAGCAGCCGTTGCCGCTTCATACGAAGCTGGTGTAACCGATGAGTTCATCAAACCTATAAAAGTAGAGGGTACTGCTACAATAGCAGCTGATGATGCCGTTGTATTCTTCAACTTCAGAAATGACCGTGCCCGTGAAATCACAAGTGTTCTCACACAAGAGGATATGCCTGATATGGGTATGAAAACCATGCCTTTGTACTACTGCTGCCTTACTCCTTATGACGACAAATTCAAAGGTCTTCACATATTGTTTGACAAAGAGAATGTACAGGATACACTTGGAGAGGTGGTTGCAAAAGCAGGTAAAAAACAGTTGAGAATTGCCGAGACAGAGAAGTATGCCCACGTAACTTTCTTCTTCTCAGGCGGACGTGAAGCTGCATTTGAAAATGAGGAGAGAATCCTTATCAATTCACCAAAAGTTGCAACATACGACCTTAAACCTGAGATGAGCGCACCAGAGGTTGCCGAAGCACTTATCGAGGTTATCACGAGTCAGAAAGAGGATATGATAATCCTAAACTTCGCCAATGGCGATATGGTTGGTCATACAGGTATTTATGAGGCAATTACCAAAGCTGTTACAACCATTGACAACCTTGTAAAGGATGTTGTTGATTCAGCCGTTGCAAACGGTTATACAGTGCTTATTACAGCCGACCATGGCAATGCCGACAACGCTGTTAATGCAGATGGCACACCAAACACAGCACACTCTTTGAACCCTGTTCCATTCATTGTAGTTGACAAGGATGTGAAAGAGGTGAAAAATGGTATTCTTGCAGATATTGCTCCAACTATCCTTAAACTCATGGGAATTGAGCAGCCTGCATGTATGACAGGTACTCCACTGGTATAACACATCATTGAATATAATCAGAAAGGGTCACATCAACATTGATATGACCCTTTTTATGGTTATTATAATGCTACCTGTGTCTCCAGAGTGTACTCCAAATTATTACGCTCTACAAAATCTATCAGCTCCTGATTTATATCTACCTTGTATTTGCGCGAAAAGAATTCTACAGCCAACTGGTTCTGATAATCAAGGGCCTTGATTGAAAGAGCCTTTTTGCCCTTATTTGCCTTAAGCACCTTCATGAGGTTTGTACGCAACTCTTTATTGACCTTCTCTACAGGTAAATTTATTGTAAAGGACTTTATAAACTTCTCCTTGGTGTTGGCAAGCAACGAAATCATCCTTATCTTCAAGTCACACTCCACTGGAACGGTATTCTCTTTACTCTCTTCATCTTGTGGCTTACCATAAATTCTTGGCACTATGGCACATTTGATAAATAGAGCCTGTCCATTCTCAATAAACTGCATGAAATTCTCATAATCCTTGCCGAACAAACTGAAATTAAGGCTTGAATTAAGATCTTCAATAGAGAAACTCACCCACGGTTTTCCGCTCTTCTGTGAGACTTTTTTTGCTACAGAACTTACAAGTCCCGCTATGTATATCTCTTTCTTATGAAGCGATGAATCTGTTGATGCATCTGCAAGCAGCTGCTGAGCCTCAGCAAGAGAGGTTGCCACAAAGTTGTTCATCTCAAACCTATATACATCCAATGGGTGAGACGAAAGATACATTCCAACCAGCTCCTTCTCCTTTTTAAGGAACTCAAGTTTATTATACTCAAGTGAAGGAACAGGAATATCTGGAGGAGTAGGCTTGAATCCGGCATCATCATCTCCAAAGAGAGAGTTGCCATTACTGAAAGTATCATTCTGTAACTTTGAGCCATAACGGCACAGAGCCTCAATAAATATCTCTCCCTTTGAGTTAGGCAAAAAGAACTGGTCTCGTCTGATATCTTCAAAAGAGTCGAAACCACCAGAATATGCCAATGACTCTATTGTCTTTTTATTTACCGTTCCATGTGCTGCCGCACGCTCTATAAAGTCAAATATATTTTCATAAGGTCTATCCTTGCGACCCTCAACTATAGCATCTACAACTGCACCACCAACGCCCTTTACTCCTGCCATTCCAAAGCGTATGTTACCCTCTTTATTTACTGTGAAACGACGGTCACTCTCATTCACGTCAGGGCTAAGGACAGCAATACCCATACGCCTGCACTCCTCCATAAGTTTGGTAATCTCCTCTATATTATTGAGGTTTTTACTCAAGTTGGCCGCCATAAACTCCGCAGGATAGTTTGCCTTAAGATATGCCGTCTGATAGGCAACCCAAGCATAGCAGGTTGCATGCGACTTGTTGAAGGCATAAGCTGCAAAAGCAGTCCAGTCTTTCCATATCTTCTCAAGAGTCTCCTCCGGATGACCATTGCGTATACCACCCTCAAGGAAGAGTGTCTTAAGCTCCATCATCTTGTCTATAAGCTTTTTACCCATAGCCTTACGCAAACCGTCGGCCTGACCTTTGGTAAAATCTGCCAACTTCTGCGAAAGAAGCATCACCTGCTCCTGATAAACGGTAATTCCGTATGTATCCTTGAGAATATCCTCCATTTGAGGAAGGTCATATTCAATCTTTTTACGCCCCTGTTTGCGGTCTACGAAATCCGGAATATAATCCATAGGGCCCGGACGGTATAGGGCATTCATTGCAATAAGATCTTCAAAACGGGTTGGTTTGAGCTCTCTCAGCCACTTCTGCATACCGGGAGACTCAAACTGGAATATGGCTACAGTATCTCCACGGCTGAAAAGGTCATAAGTGGCCTTATCATCAATTGGAATGGTATCCACATCCACATCAATTCCATGGCGTTTCTTTATGTTTGCAACTGCCTCCTTAAGAATTGACAGCGTTCTCAAACCAAGAAAGTCCATTTTTAGCATTCCCACATCCTCAATAAAAGAGCCCTCATATTGCGAAACCCACATATCTTCCCCTGTCTCTTTATCTTTTGCTATACAGATTG
>JAFZFL010000188.1 GCA_017555925.1 Bacteroidales bacterium
CTCCAACAGTTGTTCTGCAAAGCCACTCGGATATGGTTTGTGAAAAGAATGCAGGTGTACAGCACGACTTTGCCAAAGATCCTATCATTGCAGTAGAAGAGAACGGATGGCTTATTGCCAAAGATACCACACTTGGTGCTGATTGCGGAATTGGAATTGCAGCACAGCTTGCAGCTTTGGAAGATGAGACCCTTGCCCACGGCAGGATTGAGGCACTCTTTACCACATCAGAGGAGACAGGTCTAACCGGTGCAAAATCATTGAAACCGGGATTCATTTCAGGCAATATCCTTATAAACCTTGATTCAGAAGATGAGGGAGAACTCTTTATAGGTTGTGCCGGAGGAGTAGACACAACTGCTGAATTCAAATATATGACTGTTCCTGCAACAGAAGATTTCATCAAATGCGAATTCAAGATCTTTGGCGGACAGGGTGGCCATAGTGGAGATGATATTGACAAACATAGGGCAAATGCTGTAAAGATTCTGTCGAGGTTCCTATATAGAGTCTACTACAAACATAATATTGAGCTTTATGAAATTGATGGAGGCAACAAGAGGAATGCTATTGCACGCGAGGCTTATGCAGTAATAGGATTCAACAAGAGGGACAAGAACTCAATAATGAAGATTTTCAACAATCTGCTTGCAGAGATTAAAGAGGAGTACAAGTACACCGACAAGGATATTGACGGAGCAGTTGGCGAAGTTGGAATTCTTGATGTAAAGAGCGGCAAACGTATTGGAGCGCCAAAACAGGCTATTGACCCTACAACTGCAGCATCTTTGGTATACTCACTCTATTGCGCACCTCATGGCGTCTTGGCCATGAGCCAGGAGATACCTGGTCTTGTTGAAACCTCAACAAACCTTGCATCTGTCAAGATGCTTCCAAAACATATCATAAGAATAGGCACAAGCCAGAGAAGTTCTGCAAACAGCTGCCGTTTTTCAGCAGCAGAACAGGTTGAAGCCTGCTTTGCTTTGGCCGGAGCGGTTGTAAAACATAATGACGAGTACCCTGGATGGCAGCCAAGATTGGACTCTCCACTATTGGAGGTATCCAAAGCAGCATACAAGAGACTGTTTGACGTAGATCCTGTTGTAAGGGCAATACATGCAGGCTTGGAGTGCGGTCTGTTCCTCGACATTTATCCTAACCTTGATATGATTTCATTCGGCCCTACCCTACGCGGTGTACATGCACCTGGAGAGCGCCTCGAACTTGCATCATTGGATAAATTCAGAAGACTTCTGGAAGAGATTCTTATTAACCTTAAATAACTATAACTATGAGTATAATTGTTGCTCCATCAATGTTGTCGGCAGATTTTGGCAACTTGGACAAAGATGTGGAGATGGTAAACCAGTCAGAAGCAGGATGGTTTCATCTTGATATCATGGACGGCGTTTTTGTACCTAACATTTCATACGGGTTTCCGGTTGTAAAAGCCATGGCAAAAAAGGCAAAAAAACCTTTGGATGCCCATCTTATGATTGTTGATCCCGACAGATACCTCAATCAATTCAAAGATATGGGTGTTGAATGGTTAAGTGTACACTATGAGGCATGTACCCATCTTCACAGGACAATCCAGGCAATACACAATCTGGGAATGAAGGCGGGTGTTGCATTAAACCCTCATACTCCGGTATCTCTTCTTGAAGATATCCTGTGTGACCTTGATTTTGTATGTCTCATGTCTGTAAACCCAGGTTTTGGAGGACAGTCCTTCATTGAACACTCGGTTGCAAAAATAAAGAGACTCAAAGAGATGATTGTAGAGAACAACTATAATTGTCTTATAGAGGTTGACGGTGGCGTTACTACCAAAAATGCAGCTATGCTTGCAGAGGCAGGTGCAGATGTTCTTGTAGCAGGAAGTGCAGTATTTGGTGCGGCCGATCCATTCGAAGCAATAAAACTGATCAGACAATAGCTGACAGGCTCAAAACAGCAAGTGCTCCAGAGGGGATATTTACCTTCCGGAGCACTTGCTTTTTACAAAATATATCTTACCTCCTGAAATGCATAATGCTCCCTTGAGCCATCCCTCTTCTCAAGAATAAGGCACCCATAACTGTCGGGACCTATAATTTTTGCCTCAAATATATTCTCATCTCCTCTTCCCGACAGATTGAGGAATTTATAATATCCGTCTGTCCGGTACATATTTTTATGGTACAACTCCCTTATTTGCTCATAATCACCACTCTCAAGAAGGTCATACAGAGCCATGAACTCAACAAGCACCTTTGGCAGCTCTTCCTTACGGTCATAACACTCAAGATTTGTATAATCTCCCGGTAAAAGCCCATTGCTCTCCAAAAGCATCGATGTTGGATTTGGTGCATCAGAATCGAAACGGGTCTGATTTACATTAAGCCCCACCCCTATAATGCTTGCTGACAAATTGGCACCTGTTACAGTATGGGAAATGAGGATTCCGCAAATTTTTCTATCACCTGTATAAATATCGTTAGGCCATTTTATTTTTGCATCCAACCCCTTTGTTTTCAGATAATTGACAATAGCCAATGCCGAAATTTGAGAAATAAGGAACTGATCCTGCGCATTAAGGAAAAGAGGTCTGAGCAAGAGGGTAAACATAAGATTTACACCTTTGGCACTCTCCCACACATTTCCCCTCTGACCTCTGCCAGCAGTTTGATAATCAGCAATCCAAACACTACCCTCATTTGCAGATGAAAGCTCCCTTTCTGCCTGCAGATTGGTTGAATCAATACTATTGTACCATTTTATGTCAAGTTTTTTATCCATCTGATGAATTGGCTAAAAATTTGCAGTATATTTGTGGGTTATATTGAAACTGAACAATATTTTTGATACAAAAATAGAGATTCTTATTAACTTTTAATAAAATATATCAAAGTGGCTACTAAAAAAGAGAGTACAGGCGTAAAAAAGAGCGCAGCTGGAAGCAGAGCTAAGAAAAGAGTGGAACCAGCATCTGAAGCAACAATTAAAATTATTGATACAGACGTATTTGAGGTAAAAACGATAGCAGAAGCAATGCTTGATAAAAAAGCAAAGAATGTATGCTCATTAGATCTTAAAGAGATTGGCACAAGCATTTGCGACTATTTTGTTATATGTAATGCAGACTCCACAACAAATGTTCTTGCCATTGCAGACAATGTTGAAGAGGAGATGATAATGAAGTGCAACCGCAAAGTGTTGAGAATGCAGGGCAAAGAGAACGGTTTCTGGATTATCCTCGATTTCTCAAATATTGTTGTACATATCTTCCAGACTGAATATCGCGAGTTCTACAGATTGGAGGATTTGTGGGCAGATGCCAAAATAACCAAATACGAAGACGAGTAAGAGTTTCCGAGAGAGTATGCAAACACAAAACGGCAATAACAGAAATCCCAAACAGAAGATAAAACCACCTAAATTCAATGTTATGTGGATATATCTTCCGCTACTGGGAATGATAGCTTATATGTATTTTATAGGCTATAATGGAGGCGAGCCTCTAAAGACCGAATGGTATAAGGTCAAAGAGGAGATGATAGCGAAAGGAGATGTTGAGAAGGTAAAATTTATAACCAATGCCCATAAGGCAGAGGTTACAATCAAGCAGGACAGCCTTAAGAAGTATAAGAATCTTTTTGGTGGCAGAGAGCCCAAATATGCTCCGCACTTCTACTTCATTGTTTCTGACAATTTTGATTCAGAGACACAACTCGAGGAGGCAAGAGCGCTATTACCTGCAGAGAAGAGATTTGAAATTGAAACAGAAGAGAAGAAAAACTACTTCAAAATTATTGACTGGTTAATCTTCCCTCTTCTTATCCTTGCCCTATGGTTCTTTATGATTAGAAGAATGTCAAAAGGAATGGGTGGAGGACCTGGCGGTGGCGGAATTTTCAATGTAGGCAAATCACAGGCAAAACTTTTTGACAAAGAGAACAATACCAAAGTAACATTCAAAGATGTGGCAGGACTTGAGGAGGCTAAAGTTGAGGTTATGGAGATTGTTGACTTTCTCAAGAACCCTAAAAAATATACTAC
>JAFZFL010000189.1 GCA_017555925.1 Bacteroidales bacterium
TAAATTTTTACATTTGTAATGATTTAAAAATATGCTGGAATCTCATCTGAATTGCAGTAATTTCACAATAGCGGTGCAGAATGGAAACAAAAGTCTATAATAACCAATCAGACAAACTGATTATTGTCTTTACAGAATGGGGAATGGACTATAATGTATTCTCCCATCTGAGAGCTTTGGAGTATGATGTAATTGTGTGCTATAATTTTACAAGGCCCGACTTTGCAGTTTGCGACAAACTTGAGTGCAAGACCGGAACGCTACATTTGGAGTGTCCGCTCTACAACACTTTCAAGCGCTATAGAGAAATTAATATAATTGCCTGGGGATGTGGCGTGTGGGTTGCAAGCATAACTTTTGACAGATACATACAGCACTTAAAGGCCGATGGCCACTTCCGCACATTGAGACTTTTTAAGAAGATTAAGAGAAGTGTTGCAATAGATGGAACTCTATGCCCAACCAGTAACACATGGGGCATAAAACAGCAGATTTTCAACAACACTCTTAAAGCTTTGGCCCGGGAGGTAAACAACAACCTTACTGCAAAGGAGTCTGTCACCTTGAACAAGTTCAACAGAAGAATGTGCGGCAAAGAAGCTCTTCTTGAAAAATATTTGCAACAGCAGCCCCAAAGAGGATTGGAAGATATTTACAATGAACTTATAAGTCTGAAGGAGAATTATATATTCAGCAACGGCATATTTTGGAACAAAGTAATAATATGCGACCGCGACAGCACCATTCCAGCCAAAAACCAGACAAGATTCTGGGAAGAGTACAAAATGAATGTGGAGACCGGTAACCGGCTGACTTTCAACGCTAATAATTTTTCCATAGAACATATGGACGATTATCACTATCCATTTTTCAGATGGAACAGCTGGGATGAAATGCTAAAGTTGTAGAACTACAGGTAATGTTTGCATGAATAGAGAAAGAGTATATACTTTAAACGAAAAGAGCTCCCTTATACTTGAAGGAGGAGGAATGAGGGGTACATTTACTTCAGGAGTGCTTGACAATCTTATGGATAGAGGCATCCGATTCCCTTTTACCATAGGAGTGAGTGCCGGAGCATGCAACGGACTGTCATATATGTCCCAACAGAGGGGCAGAGCTAAATTCAGCAACATAGACCTGTTGGAGAAGTACCGGTATGTTGGACTCAAATATCTTTTCACCCAACGCAACATAATGGATTTCAAGCTTTTGTTTGAAGATTTCCCAGAGCGCATACTTCCATATGACTATCCGGCATACTTCAATTGCAAAGAGCGCTTTGCCATGGTCACAACCAATTGTCTTACAGGAGAGCCAAATTACTTTGAAGAGAAACAGAGTGCCGAAAGGGTTATGGAGATTGTGCGCGCTTCAAGCAGCATGCCCTTTGTAAGCAGAATCTGCCACGTTGATGACATACCAATGATGGATGGAGGAATTTCAGACTCAATTCCCCTATTCTATTCCCGACAGATCGGCTTCACAAACAACCTTGTTGTGCTTACCCGTAACCGAGGCTACCGCAAAAAGATAAAGAATCAACCATACCTTAAGCTATTTTACAGAAAATATCCCAAATTCCAGGAGGCTATTGCCAATAGGAATCTTATTTACAACCATACTCTTGACTGCATAGAAGATTTGGAAGACAAGGGCGAAATCATTGTATTGAGACCTGTAAAGGCTCTGGAAGTTGACAGAATTGAGAAAGACTGCAACAAACTCAGGGCCCTATACGATGAGGGATATGATCTGGCATCAAAGATAAAATTTGACATTAAATAATTATAATACACGATATGAGACCTGAATTTTTGAAACCTGGAGATACCGTTGCAGTAATGGCTATAGCATCTGCCCCATCTGATGCCCAATTGGCAGCCAATTGGAAGGAGCAGATGGAGAGTTGGGGCCTTAAAGTTAAGATAGGATCGAATATAACAGCAAAATACCCTGGAGATTTTGCAGGCACACATAAACAGAGGGCAGATGATCTTGCCACTTTTATTGCCGACAAGGAGGTAAAGGCCATAATATCCATACGCGGAGGTTATGGTACAATGCACACAATCAAAAATTTTGATCTTAACGCATTTAAAGAGAATCCAAAATGGCTTGTGGGCTACAGCGACATTACCATACTTCACTATGCCCTGCAAAAGATGGGCATTGAATCAATACATAGAGCAATGCCAGGCACTTTTACAGAGGAGTTTGACGGTTTTTCACAAAACTCACTTAAAGATGCCCTTTTTGGCAATGTGACAGCCTATACAACCAATCCAAGTCCATACAATTCATTTGGCACTGCACAGGGACGTCTTATTGGAGGTAACCTTACATTAATGAGAAATCTTGTGGCTACTCCAAACGACCATAATTTTGATGAACCTACCATTCTCTTCATTGAAGATATTGATGAAAGAATGTATACTATAGACAGCAAATTGTGGCACTTGCGCGAGTGCGGTCATCTTGCCAAATGCAAAGGCATTGTAGTAGGCTATTTTACAGATACAAGAGAGGAGGATCAATGGCAAAGAGGCATATATGACCTTATCCACGAGTACACAGCCCCTCTTGGCATACCTGTAATGTACAATTTCCCTTGCGGACACGAACACCCTAATGCCAGCATATACCTTGGCCGCAATGTTCAAATGAGCGTTGGTGAACAGGGCGGCGTATTGATGTTTATGTAATTTTACTTTATACTGATTATGATACTGCCAATTACAGATCCCACCTGGATATTTTTCATTGTTCTGATTATCATACTTATAGCACCAATGGTGCTTGAGCGGTTGCGTATTCCGCACATTATAGGCATGATTCTGTCGGGAGTACTGATTGGTGAATATGGCTTCAATATCCTCGAAAGGGACAGCAGTTTTGAGCTCTTTGGTGAGGTGGGACTCTACTACATTATGTTTCTTGCCGGCTTGGAGATGGATATGGAGGATTTCAAAAAGAACAAATCAAAGGGTATTGTTTTTGGTCTCCTTACCTTTGCCGTAAGAATGGGCTTAGGTATATGGAGCAGCATAAAATTGCTTGGATTTGGTCTTCATACATCTATTCTGTTGGGTTGCATGTATGCCTCGCACACTCTAATCACATATCCTATCATAAGCCGATATGGTTTGTCAAAGTTGCGGAGCGTGAACATAACAATTGGTGGCACTATCATAACAGATACACTTGCCCTTATTGGACTTGCCATTATAAGCGGTATGTATAAGGGCGACACAAGCGGCATGTTCTGGGCTTCTATGGGTATAAAGCTTACTATTGTTGCTTCAATTATAATCTTTGTCTTTCCAATAATAGGACGTAAATTCTTCAAGAATTACTCCGACAATATTTTGCAGTTTGTATTTGTACTGGCAATGGTATTCCTTGGAGCCGGACTTATGCAGTTTGTAGGGATGGAGGGAATTTTAGGTGCATTCCTTACAGGTCTGGTCATGAACAGGCTCATACCTCATGTATCTCCACTTATGAACAGGCTGGAATTCGTAGGCAACGCCATATTCATTCCCTATTTCCTTATTGGAGTGGGAATGATTATAGATGTAAATGCCCTTTTTGCCGGAGGCTCTGCCCTTAAGGTTGCAGCAATTATGACAGCTGTTGCCATTTCGAGCAAATGGATTGGAGCCTTCATTACGCAAAAGATATTCAGGATGAAGAAGAACGAACGGAACATGATTTTTGGTTTGAGTTCTGCATCTGCAGCCGCCACACTTGCAGCAGTATTGGTTGGCCACAACATCATTCTTGAAAATGGAGAGAGGCTGCTGAATGACGATGTGCTTAATGGAACCGTTGTAATGATTCTTCTTACCTGCATTATAAGTTCACTGTTTACAGAGCGCTCTGCCCGCAAATTTGCTTTGGAAGAGAAGCTTGAGTTCAACAACGGAGAAGATAAAGATGAGGCGGAAAGGATTCTCATACCTGTCGCCAACCCAGAGACTACAGAGAATCTGGTAAATCTTGCACTGATGATAAGAGACGGCAAATTCAAGACGCCTATAGTTGCACTCAATGTTATTACCGACAGCAAGAATATTCAGGAACGCAAAAAGGCTGGCGAGAAAAATCTCGAAAAAGTTGCTAAAATTGCCGCAGCGACCGATGTAAAAGTTACTCCTGTAACACGTTATGACCTTAATGTTGCAGATGGCATCAACCATGCTTCCGAAGAGTATAATGCAACAAGCATTGTAATAGGATTACACTGGAAAGCAAATATAATAGACTCCTTCTTCGGCAATCTTACAGAGAACCTTATAAAGGGAAGCTACAGGGAGATTCTTATTGCCAGATATATGATTCCTGCCACATCCGTAAGAAAAATACATATATCTGTTCCACCAAAAGCCGAATATGAGACCGGATTTGCAAAATGGCTTGAAACCGTAGGCAGGTTGGCATCCCAACTCGGTTGCATTGTCTGTTTCTACAGCAATGAAACCACCCAGAATTACATAAAGGTCATATTTCAGAGAAGTGCTGCCTCAAGTCGTGCCTACTACAACCATAAGATTGAATGGAACGATTTTGCAAAAA
>JAFZFL010000190.1 GCA_017555925.1 Bacteroidales bacterium
GTAAATCCTCCTGTTGGGGCAATAGTGTATGAGTTGCCTTATGGCTTTGAAGAGATAATCATTAAGGGGACAAAGTATTATAGAGTTGATGACAATATTTATGAACTTATCTATAATGGTCCACAAGATTATTACTTTAAAGTGGTGGGAACAATGTAAAGTCTGCAAGATGCAATATCTATAATAGAAAAGGGTAACCTTAGACTGATGTCCGGGTTACCCTTTTCAAATTTTATACACTCCTCAAGAAATATTACTCATAAAGATAATACTTCTTTGACTTCTCTTTAAAGGCCTCCACATCTTTGTTCCAGTATGCCTCAATATCTTTATATTGCTTGGTTTCAGTAAATTTTTCTCTAATGAAATTGCTTCCTGTTACAAGGTCAAACATTCTGAAACGATCTTTATTTGCATTCTGCATTACCTCCTTTTCAGGATATAGTTTTGCAATCTCCTGCATAATATAGAACTGGACAGATGTAAGGTGTGCTTTTTCATAATCTGTAAAGTAGATTTGTACACCACCCATATTTTCACCTGCTCCTACAGAATAGAAAGGTTTTACATTAATCGGTCTGAACTTTACTCCAGGCAACTCCAAAGCATTAAGTGTATCGGCCAACACAGCTGCATCGGCCCAAGGAGCAGCCACCATTTGGAATGGAAGGGTATAACCTACACCTATCGACATATAACCAAGTTCTCCCAAGATACCTGTTGCAGGATAGTAATACGAGGTTTCAGCCTGTGGCATGTGTGGTGAAGGAAGTACCCAAGGAAGTTTTGTGTCTGTATAGACCATATTCCTCTTCCATCCCTCCATAGGAACAACTGTAAGATTACATTTTACTATTGTATCATTTGTACCCTTCTCTCCTTTAAGCATACCCTCCTCGTTAAGCATCATTGCAAGCTCGCCGACAGTAAGACCATAAAGGTATGGAATCTCAAACTGGCTTACAAAAGAGAAATTGCCTGGCTCAACAATATTTCCTTCAACCTTGTTACCGCCAAGAGGGTTAGGTCTGTCAAGAACAATAACCTCCTTCCCATTCTCGGCAGCAGCCTCCATCAAAAGGCCCAAAGTGCTTATGAATGTGAATGAACGGCAGCCGTTATCCTGAATATCATAAACAATGGCATCAACATCCTTTAACATCTCAGGAGAAGGTTTGCGGGTTTTGCCATACAATGAATATACAGGAATACCAGTTTTGGCATCAACCTCATCGCTTACTTTATCACCAGCATGAATATCACCACGCACACCATGCTCCGGACCATATAGAGCAACAAGCTCAACACCTGGAGCATTTGCAAGAATATCAACTGTTGAAACAAGATTGCTGTTAACGCCACTTGGGTTGGTGACCAGACCAACCTTTTTACCCTGCAACTGTTTGAAGCCGTTGCTTTCAAGAACCTCTATACCTGTTTTAACTTTAACAGGCTCTACAACAGCTGTAGCCGGCTGGCCTGCACAAGAGCAGAAAACCAGCACAGCTACTGTCACTGATAATATCTTTGTAATAAATCTGTTCATAAAGTTTTGCTATTTCTTTCCGTAGTTAGGATCAACTTTCTTGTCTACAAAGAATGTAACAATCAATGTTGCTATACAACAAGCCATTACCATCCAGAAGAAGTTAACATAACCTATAGCCTCCTGAATAAATCCAGCAAACATACCCGGAATGAGCATACTTGCAGCCATGAATGCTGTACATATTGCATAGTGAGATGTCTTGAACTCGCCGTCTGAGAAGTACATCATATAAAGCATATATGCAGTAAAGCCAAAGCCATAACCAAACTGCTCAATTGCAATTGCAGTAGAAATCAGAATAAGGTTCTGAGGCTGGCAAATTGCAAGATATACAAATGTGATACATGGCAGAGTCATACAGGCAGCCATAATCCAAAGCGATTTCTTAAGACCTACTCTTGAAGCAAAAATACCACCAAGAATACCGCCAATAGTCAAGAACAACACACCTATTGTACCATATGCAATACCTACATTTGCGGTAGTCATTCCAAGACCTCCCAACTCGGTTTTAGCCACAAGGAAAGGCTGACAAAGCTTAATCAAAAATGCCTCAGGCAAACGGTAAAGCAACATGAATACAATTGCCAACCATACACCCTTCTTCATAAAGTATGTCTTGAAAGTACGGCCGAACTCCGAGAAAATTGCACCTGCTGTAACCTCTTTGTCACCTAAGGTTGATCTGTCAGAAGATGGTTTAGGAATAATGAAAGTATGATACAATGTAACCAATGTAAAGACTACAGCAGTCACACTCATTGTAATTCTCCATGACATTGGAATATTTCCCGACTTAAGCTCAATCATACCTGCAATTGCAACAAGCACACCCTGTCCAAAGATTGAAGACAAACGGTAGAATGTAGAACGGATACCTACAAACTGAGCCTGATCGCCCTGTGAAAGGGCAAGCATATAGAAACCGTCCGCTGCAATATCATGTGTTGCCGAAGCAAATGCTGTAATCACAAACAACAGCAAAGTAATGTAGAACATGCTCATAGGAGTAGTTCCTGCCTCAATCTGAGCAGCCTCGGGAACCGGCAGTGTTATTGTAAGCAAAATGAATGCAGCCGCCATAATCATCTGCATGGCAACTGTCCACCATCTTTTGGTTTTAATAATATCCACGAACGGACTCCAGAAAGGCTTGATCATCCATGGAAGATACAACAAACTGGTAAAGAATGCCATCTCGCCATTAGGAACACCCATCTTGGTAAACATCATTACAGATACAGTGTTTACAATAAAATAAGGAATACCCTGTGCAAAATAGAGCGTAGGAATCCACGCCCAAGGGTTTACTGATTTAGATTTCATAAAGGAATTAATTTATTTATATCCCGACAGAAAAGCACCTCTCTGTCGGGATAAATATTTACATTTCTAATATCTGCGCTCAATTGCTGCTCCTACAAAATAGTGAAGCAGTATCTCTTTATACTTGTATCCCTGCTCACCCATAACGGCAGCACCTATCTGGCAAAGACCTACTCCGTGGCCCCATCCTGCACCATATAGGGTAAATTTGGCAGGAACTCCATTCTCCTCACCCTCCTTCTCAACTACAAAAGCCGAGCTGTAAAGGTGCGAAGGTGAAAGTGTACGTCTGATCTCAAGCTCCTTGCCAATTGTCATGGTTTTCTTTGTACCAACAATTTTAAGTTTTATCAAACGCGCGCTGGTACCTCTCTCTACAGGAACAAGATCAATGATATCTCCATAATCAACACCACTACGTTTTAGAATAAGTTCAGAAAGTTCTTTCTGTGTATACTCCTCTTTCCAACGGTAGAAGTTTACAGTCTCCTGATCGTAGTTGTTAAGTACCTGACTAAGAATCTTCTGGTCTGTAGTGTTGCAGAATGCCTCAGGGCTTGTCATTATCCACTCACGTGCATTCTCCTCTACTGTAAGGTCCGGAATATCTTGAGTGTTCTTGCCATCCCTAACCTTTACAAGATAAGAGTATTTTACTGGCTCCCAACAGTTCTGGAATTCCTCAAACACGCCACCGCAACATTTTGAAAAACGCGCGTCACATATCTTGCTGCCATCCATAAGAAGCTCTCCCCAAGTGGCATCAATAGCTTTTCTTACAATAGCTGTAGAAGCTCTTGTAAGACCTTGATAACGCTGGCAGTGGTCATCTGCACATACATCAAAGTTTACGTGATCCTCCCTGTCGTACCACTTTATAAGCTCA
>JAFZFL010000191.1 GCA_017555925.1 Bacteroidales bacterium
CTTCCAGAATCTTGATAATTCCCAGATGTGCTGCACCAATATCTCTCCTCAGGAGAATTATTTTGCCTCATGGGTAAAACTGGCTACAGGCAAGACAGATATTCTTATAATTAACGCACAGCGTGATACTGTACCTGAAATTTTTCAGGAAGAGGTTGTTTCCAGCATACCTATCAACTCATCCGAAGATATACTGGTAGTGGAGAAAAACAACTATCAGATAATTCAAATCTTCAACCACTGGTTCACATTCTTTAAACATACCCCAGAATACAAAGATCTGACTGCCAAATTCTTCAGAAACTACAGGAGTATGGATAAAGCGCAAATTTCCCAGGGCAACAAACATATCTCCCCTTATGACAACCTTATAAAGGAACATAGCCGCATTCTTGGATGGGATTGGCACCTGCTGGCATCCCTTATATATCAGGAGTCAAAATTCAAAGCGGCAGTAAGCTCACCACGTGGAGCTATAGGTCTGATGCAAATAAAGGAATCTGTAGCCAACAAGTACGGTATAGATGATATATACAACCCGAATGATAATATAAAAGCCGGCACACTGCACCTGAAAAGGCTGCAAGGCATGTATTTGAAAATGGGAGCAGACTCCACAAATGCCAGACTTCTTGCCATTGCCGCCTACAACTGTGGTGAGGGAAGGATGTCGGACTGCATGAGTCTTGCTACAGAAGAGGGGAAAAATCCACTCCTATGGAGCGACATTAGGGAGATTATCCCTCTTTTAAGGGAGGAGAAATACTATACGAGTCCTGCCGTAAAATATGGCAGTTTCAAAGGCAAGGAGACTCTGAAATATGTAGAAAAAATAGAAGAGCGTTATCTCAGATATATTGAGACAACGCCCTGATTTTCTTTCTGTTCAGCTTCCCTACAGAGAATTGGAACCAATAATATGCCGCAAACTACTTTTTACTCTTCTTTCTGATAGAGCGGATTGAATCGGCCGAACGTACCATAGCCTCATCACGTGCGATATATCTTAATGCAGTAAAGACAAGGATTGCAGCAACAAGAGGGAATACGGCTGTAAGTGAAAATGCTGTTCCAGGCTCTCTTGTAAAGAACTTGAATGCTACCCAGCCCTGAAATCCCAACAATACAAGAATATTGAAGATACACAATCTTATCTGAAGCATTCTATGATGAAAAATAAAGATTGTGAAGAAACTTATAATGAATGTTGCAGCTATGAATATTATGAATGGAGTATAATCGGTATACTCTACAGGCTCCATTCCAGGTGCAAAACATATTTTTGAAAAAAACATCGAAAATAGCAATCCGCTTGCTATAAAAAGATAAAGTGTCTGTATTCTCTGTATCATCTCTTCTTGATTAAATTAATTTGGAGGGGCAAAAATAGGAATGTTTTTGATATTATCCATAAAATAAATCGTATCTTTGGAAACCTCTTCCGTTGAGGATTGTATTATAGCTTTATACACAAGCATATATTAAACTTTAACATCATGGATACAATAGGAGCATCTGAACTGATAATAAACAGCGACGGTTCAATATTCCATCTTCACATAAAGCCTCACGAACTTGCAGACACAATCATTCTTGTGGGAGACCCGGGCAGAGTTGAAATGGTAAGTTCATTTTTTGAGAGCAGGGAGTTCCGCAGAGAGTCAAGGGAGTTTGTTACAGTAACAGGAAAGTACAGGGGCAAAAGGATTACAGTACTCTCCACCGGCATTGGTACAGACAATATAGATGTTGTCGTGAACGAACTTGATGCCCTTGCAAACATTGACTTTGAGACTCGCAGAGTTAAGGAGAACAAAAAGAGTCTCAAACTGCTAAGAATAGGAACATGTGGAGCCATCCAGCCAGACATTCCCATTGGTTCATTCATATTTTCACATATATCAGTAGGTTGCGACGGTTTGCTCAACTGGTATGCCAACAGAGAAAATGTAACCATACCCGATATGGAGCAGGCGTTTGTAGCCCATACAAATTGGGAAAAGCATCTTCCTGTCCCCTATTTCATAAGAGCAGACCAGGAGCTGACAAACCTCTTTGCAGACTCAACTGTAAAGGGTGTTACAATATCAGCCTCCGGATTTTATGGTCCGCAAGGCAGAGTTTTGAGAATACCGTTGTCTATGCCGGATATGTTGGAAAAGTTTGAGACATTCCGCTTTGGGGAGTACAGAATTACAAATTTTGAGATGGAGGGTTCCGCTCTGGCAGGCTTGTCAAAGCAATTGGGACACAAGGCTGCAACTGTATGTTGTGCCATTGCCAACCGCTACCATCAGGGAGCAGCCCCAGACTACAAACCTTTTGTAGAAAAGCTGGTAAAGCTTGCTCTCGACAAACTTACAGAATAAGGAAAATAAGAATAAAATGGAGAAAGAAAGACAGCTGCCCGGTAAAGGCAGCTGTTCTCTGAAGTTTAGTTTTTGTTTTGTTGTGGTTAAGAGCGAGCGGAAAACGGGGTTCGAACCCGCGACCCTCAGCTTGGGAAGCTGATGCTCTACCAACTGAGCTACTTCCGCAAAGGCTATGCAAATGTAGTAAAAAAATCCTATCAATGAATCTAAATGTTCTAATAGCACATAGAATTGGCAAAAAAGCGGCCGGCAAAGGCAAACTGAGCAGAATAAGCAATATAATTGCGTCAGTTTCAGTAGGGTTAAGCATTGCCATAATGATAGTGGCCATTGCAATAGCAGGCGGTTTCAGAAGCGAAATATGGGAAAAGGCTTCAGGCTTTAGCGGTGACATTACCCTCCAGGCACCTGGGGTTGATATAACCAACCACCAATACCCGATTAAACCCCTATCCTATACAAAAGAGCTCTCAGCACTCCCTTTTGTAGAATCGTTGCAGGCTGTCAGCTACCGTACAGGCACAATAAAGACACAGGATAATATTCAGGGTGTACTCTTTAAAGGAGTTGGGAATGATTATAACTTCAATTTCTACCGCAAACATCTTATAGAGGGAAGTTTGCCCGATTTTGCCCCGCAACAGGATTCTGCCGGCAGAAGACTCCCCCCTTCAAATGATATAATCATTTCAAAAAGACTGGCACAAATACTTGATTTCAAATGTGGAGACAAAGTCACAGCATATTTTATAGATGAGGATGTAACTTTGAGGCGCTTCACAATTTGTGGAATATATGATGCCCAGCTTGACGAGCTTGACAAAGCGCTCATAATTGCCGACCAGCGCCATATCTCCAGACTCAACGGCTGGAATGAGGAAGAAATAAGCGGATATGAGATTCTGCTTAAGGAACAATCCAGAAACAAGAGTGAGAAATATCTCAATTCTATAGATGAGACAATCTACAGATACAGCAAAGAGGAAGACCCATCAGTAGTACCAACCACCATGGATGAACGCTACTACATACTCTTTGACTGGTTGCATCTTCTTGATTTGAACGTGGTTATAATATTGGCACTTATGATTGCCGTGGCCGGTTTCAATATGATTTCCGGTCTGCTCATAATTCTCTTTGAACGCATCTCCCAGATTGGTCTCTTTAAGGCATTGGGAATGCGCACCAGCAATATTATAAAGATTTTCCTCTACAGAGCAGCATCAATTGTTCTTGCAGGACTTATACCCGGCAACATAGCTGCAATCCTGTTCTGTATACTGGAGAAAAAATTCAAGTTCATCTCACTCGATCCGAGCAACTACTTTGTTGACCACGTTCCAGTAAATACAGATGCCATAACAATCATCTTACTGAATGCTATGGCATTTACACTCATTATGCTTATCATGCTTGTTCCCTGCCGGATGATAAGCAGAATATCACCTTCAAAGAGTCTTAAGGTTGAATAGACCTACTCCTCCATACAATACTTCTTTATCACAGGGTAAGCCTCTTCAATACCCAGTTCACCCGCTTTGCTCAAATCAAAACATCCTTTAGCTTTATCTTTAAGGTAAATAAGTACCAGACCCCTGTTATAATAAGCCTCTGCCAACGAAGGGTATTGCTCCAAAGCTTTTGTATACTGGTTAATTGACTCAGGCAAATCGCCCGACAAGCAGTACAGGTTACCGAGATTATAGTAAATATATGGGAATGACGGCATAATTGAAGCAGCTTTGTTCATGTCGTGAATTGCAGAGGTGTAGTCATAATTCATATAAGACTTGTCCTGCACTCTTGCACGTGTAGCACCCGCATTGTCGAGAGTAAGCACCTGCACATTGCTCTCAATTGAAGAGATAAAATCAATCATCTCTGCCTGCAATGCGCCCCTGTTAATATAGTAGAAGACCTGTTCCGGCTCATTCTGAACCGCTTTGTCATAATATTGCAGTGCTGAATTATATTTATTGTCCTCACCCTCAATAATTGCCTGTGCAAACATCAGTTTTCCAATTGCCTTATCCTTTTCCTTCTCCTCCATCATGCTTCCCGACAGCTCTTTAACCCTATCCTTTATCTTTGACTCAATAGCACCAGTTGACAGATTTATCTTCTCCTTGCTGGATGTGAGTTCAACAGGGACAATTATTGACTCAATAAATCTCTCCATTTCCTTATCTTCGTAACGTCTTTCAAGTGCAATCAGCCCTCTGTCCCTATCTGTAAGATTAAACCTGAAAAGAGGTTTCAGACGTATATCCACATCTCTGTGCTGCAAAAGTTCATTGTCAAAATCCTTCTTGGCAAAATCTGCATCAAGTGCCAGCAGACGGTCATACTTCTTGGCTGTATCGGCAAACATTGCAACCCCAATACTATCGCTTGTCTTTGCCCTGTACTCACGCACCTTTGCCTCTGCAATCTCATAATCCTTTTTGGCAGATGTATATTGTCCCAACTGGCTCTTCACATAAGAACGGTTATAGTATGCCTTGGCAAAATCGGGATAGAGATTTATAGCCTGCGAATAATCATCCATAGCATCCCTATACCGGCCCAGCTCCAAAAACACACCGGCCCTGTTGAAGTAGGCCAACACATTATTTGGATTTACTGCAATTACACGGTCATAGTCATCAATAGCATTATTGTAATCGCCAATCTGAGAACGTATCAGCGCCCTGTTATAGAGAGTGAGCGCATTTCCGGGATCATAATCAAGCACCTTGTTCAAATCCTCCAGTGCGCCACCTATATCTGTCATATCATAACGTATGAGAGCCCTGTTGAAAAAGGCAAAAGTATTTGCCGAATCCAATTCTATTGCTTCGTTCAAATCCTTTATTGCCAATTCGTTTTCGCCCTGCATTGCATAGATTCTTGAACGCCTTATATATCCTTCAGGTTCAAAGATGTTAAGTTTTACCGCCCTGTTGTAGTCGGCCAGAGCCTTTACTGTATCTTTCAGATAGAGATAGCATGCACCTCTGTTCAGATAGGCATCTGCAATCTTGGGTTCGGCCTTGATGAAACGGTTAAAATCGGCTACTGCCTTATCGAACTGCTGTGAAAGGAAATATGTTACACCTCTACTGAAGTATAATCCGGTATAGCTTGGCCTCAAATCCACAGCTTCCGCCAAATCCTTAAGAGCAAGATCATACTTTCCTGTACGGCTCAAAGTAATTGCCCTGTAGTGATATGCAGGCGTATAGATAGGATTCTTCTTAAGAGCCTTGTCAAAATCTCTCTCTGCACCTATGAAGTCACCCAAATTGTACTTTGCAATACCTCTGAAATAGTAGGCCTCAAAAAGGGTACTGTCGAGATGTACAAGAGTATTGAAATTATCTATTGCATTGGCATACTTTCCATCAATAAGAAACTGTCGGCCCCTAAAGAAAAATTGGTTTATATCATATTGTGCAAAGACTCCCAATGAGGAGAAAAAAAATAAAAATAGAAGCAATAATCTCTTTACTCCAACAGACCTATTTATAATTACTTTATTCAACAAACTCATTTTAAAATATATAACTAGATTTTCAGTATTCACGACAAATCTCACTAAACCGTCACAATCACAACAAGACTTCCAAAGTTTTGACAAAAATAGAGATTTTTCCCTATTTGAGCCACTCCGGCTTGGGAATATTTCTCATTAGTACACGGATATCCCCCGCTCTCTTTTTATGATATTTTGTTGGATTGTTGCTCTGTCTTGAAATTGGATTTGGAAGGGATGCGGCAATAAGGGATGACTGGTACGTTGTAAGTTTGGATGCCCTTGTCTGAAAAAGTCTCTCTGCCGCAGCCTCTGCGCCATATATGCCTTTGCCCATCTCCGCCACATTAAGGTAAACCTCCATAATACGCTCCTTGCCCCAGAATATCTCAATCAGAATTGAGAAATAGGCCTCAAGAGCCTTTCTGAAGAGTGATTTACCCGGCCATAGAA